>JBLNAO010000237.1:0-4878 GCA_050259395.1 Chloroflexota bacterium | reverse complement strand
AGCATGTCTTTTGGCAGGAACGAATGTGAGAGGGTCATGTTGTCAAGTCTGGCAAACGATCCGTCTTCAATATAATAGCTGTTGAAGAACGGGCTCTGCTTCAATCCAAGTGTCACGCCTTGCTTAAGAGCGTTTGCCCCGGGAAGCCACTGAAGGTTTGCATATGACATTTTCGAGAAGTTCAGCACATCATTGCCATAAACGCCGCGAATGAAGAAAGATAAATCCCAGTTTTTATAGGTAAAGTTGTTGTTGATACCATAAGTAAGTTTAGGCTGGGCTTCACCTATAAAGGTGTAGTCGGCAACTGTGATGCTTCCATTCCCGTCAACATCTGTAATAATATACTTGCCGGCATCATCAATACCTGTGCATTCCGGACCGTAGAACTGGCCAACCTGGTAACCTTCCTTGATAATGTGGGTTGTGTTTGTTGAACCCCCTCTTACCCATGCGCTACCTGTCTTGATTTCTGAAGTGGTGAACTCATCATTTGACAGAGATTCGACCTTATTTTCGTTATGGGCAGCATTTACCGACATCGTCCATCTGAAATCATTCTTCCTGAGGATATCTCCGGTAAGAGTCAATTCAATACCCTTGTTGCTCATTGAACCTACGTTAGCTGCCATAGTGGAATACATATATGGCGGTACGGGTACAGCGTAATTATAAAGGAGGTCCTCGGTAAGCTTGTCATAGTATTCGACTGTTCCGCTGATTCTTGCATTGAGAAGGCTGAAATCAAGTCCGATGTTGAACATTGAAGTGGTTTCCCAGCGAAGATCCGGATTCGGGTTCTGGCTTACTGAATATGAGTTGCGCCATGCTCCGTTGTCATAATACAAGCCTGATGTTCCATACAATGACATCGACTGGTAAGGATCGAGACCACTCTGGTTTCCTGATATGCCATAACCTACCCTGAGTTTCAGTTCATCAATCGTTCCTTTGAGGCTTTCCATGAAGGATTCGTCAATTATACGCCAAGCGGCAGAAACTGAAGGGAATGTTCCCCATTTGTTATTGGCTCCGAATTTTGATGATCCGTCACGACGGAGTGCAACTGACAGGATATAGCGGTCCATGAGTGAGTAGTTGACCCTTCCGAAGAATGATATCAGCTTGCTCATGTTTGCCGATGAGGTGACGTCACCCGGCTGCAGCTTTTCGCCAGCATTCAGGTTGTTGTATCCAAAAATATTCGTAACAAAGAACCGGTTCTGAGCCATGGCTGTCTGGTAGTAGTTGTCTTCATAAGAATAACCACCAAGCACATTTAAATCATGGATCCCGAATTTTTTTGCATATGTTACTGTTGATTCCAGCAAATTCTTATCGCTCGTTGAGAAACTGCGCTGGGCAATACCATTGTCAGCCCTGCCGTACCTTGTACGTGAATCAGTGTAAGCTCCGTAATCATATGAACTGCGTTCCTTATAGAAGTTGATACCTGCTGTCAGGCCGGTTATGATTGTAAGGTTTGCTTTACCATTTACATATATAAGGCCGGTCTTCCTTGGGAACTTGTTGAATGTCATGTTTCTTACCGGGTTACCCTGGTCATATTCATCAGAATCCCACCATGTTCCATCATCGTTGAATACCGGGATGGTAGGCACTATGTTATAGGCAAGCACGAAGTTCCTGGTGTCGGATGCCTGATAGTCGCGTTGATTCAATCCTCCTGAAACATTAAGATCAAGCTTGTTGTTGAGAGCTTTCTGGTTGATTGAAAATCTTGTATTTATCCTTTCCTGGTAATTGTCCATTACAACACCCTGCTGGTCAAGATAAGAGAGGGAGACCCTGTAGCTGTTGTTGGTTCCTGCACCTGACAGGGAAAGGTCATGGTTCTGGCTTATGCCAGTCCTCATTATCTCTCCGAACCAGTCGGTGTCTGCTCCTTTGTCAAAGGGAGTGATATTCAGACCTGCACTCTGTGTATAAGCTCTGTATCCGGCTGCATCGAGCAGGTCGGGTTTGTTGCTGACCTGGTCAAATGCAACATAGCCATTATAGTCAACAGTGGTTCTGTTCTGTGTTCCCTTCTTCGTTGTGATAAGGATTACACCGCTGGCAGATCTTGAACCGTAGATGGCGGCTGCTGAAGCATCCTTCAACACGCTTATCGATTCGATATCCTGTGGTGCAACAGAGTTTAGACCAAGGCCCGGAACCCCGTCGATTACGACGAAGGGCTCACTGCTTCCCGTAAGGGAGGAAGTACCCCTCAGTCTCATTGACTGCTGGGCAGTTACGTCTCCGGTTGAAGTGGTGATTGTCAGACCGGCAACTTTACCCTGGATAAAGTCGGCCGCTGTCCTGGTAACCCCCTGGTTGAAGCTCTTTTCTGTAACATTTGCAACGGAACCGGAAACAGCTCTTTTCTGCTGAGTTCCATATCCCACCACAACAATCTCATCAAGACCAATTGCACTTTCTGCAAGTGATACATTGATTGATGTCTGAGTGCCTACTGTGACTTCCTGTGAAGTGTATCCCACAAAGGAAAAAATCAGTATGGAGTTGGCTGAAGCTACATTAATTGTGTATTTTCCGTCAACGTCAGAAATAACGCCGTTTGTCGTGCCCTTCTCCAGGATGTTTGCCCCGGTTATGGCTTCGCCTTTGGAATCAGTAATACGGCCGCTGATGGCCTTTTGCTGATCGTTCTCACTGCTACCGGCAAAGAGCTGGAAAGATCCTGACAATAAAATGGCAATTGTCAGCATCACCGCCTTCCTGAAAAAAGACAGCAATGACTCAAGATGTCGATTTTTCATCATTAAAGGTTAGTTTTAAGGTTAATAATTACAGAGCTATCCGATGAGAGATAGCGTAACAGAATACAAATAAATACGTTTAAGATTAAGATAGTCATAGGTTTAAAAAATCCCATAGGCTCGATGGTTAGGTTAAAATTTACTTTCAAAATTTAAGCACAAAATGTTTTAGAAAAAAATTCCTGAGCCTTTATTTTTAATCTTACTTTTGACAATTATTGAAAATGGCTATTCGCCTGCGGCTTTGCCGGTGAACCGGTTAAGTTTTGCGGGAACCTTTAATGTCATATGAAGAGACCAGCTTCTTTCCTGTTATTGATTTTATTTCTGTTCTCCTGCAGGCAGGAGGTGAAGGAAAAAAGTGAATTGTTTTCACTGATGGCGCCTGACAGCACCAATATCAGGTTTGTTAATAAATTAACTGAGACTGAGCAGTTTAACATCATACAGTATCTTTATTTCAATAATGGTGCCGGGGTTGCAGCAGGAGACATCAACAACGACGGCCTTACCGACATATACTTTACCTCGAACCAGGATGCCGGAAAGCTCTACCTGAACAAAGGCAATATGCAATTTGAGGATATAACTTCAAAAGCCGGTGTTGAAGGCAAGGGAGACTGGAAGACAGGTGTCACATTGGCGGATGTTAACGGCGATGACCTGCTTGATATCTATGTCTGCCAGGTGGGTAATTATAAGGTGATCCATGGCAAAAATCAGCTCTTTATCAACCAGGGTGACCTTACATTCAGGGAAGAAGCCCATGAATATGGCCTTGATTTCTGTGGGTTCTCGACACAGGCTGCCTTCTTTGACTATGATCTTGACGGCGATCTTGACATGTATCTCCTCAACCATTCGGTTCATACATCACGCAGCTACGGTCCGGTTTCGCTTCGCTTTGAACATGATTCCCTCTCCGGCGACAGGCTTTACAGGAATGATGAGATAAACGGGAAACGGTTTTTTCATGATGTTGCGAACGATGCAGGAATTTACAACAGCCAGATAGGATACGGACTTGGTATAACGGTCGGTGATGTTAACAATGATGGCTGGCCCGACATCTACATCTCGAACGATTTTCACGAAGATGACTACCTTTATATTAATAACAGGAACGGCACCTTCACTGACCGCTTCAGAGAATCGATGCAGCATACATCGCGCTCATCAATGGGGAACGACATAGGCGACTTCAACAACGATGGTTTGCAGGATGTGCTTGTGCTCGACATGCTTCCGGAGGATGAAAAAACAAGGAAAAGTTCGGGCGGGGAGGATGATCTTGATGTCTACCAGATAAAGCTTGGTTACGGATTTGGATACCAGTTCGTCCGCAACACTCTACAGCTTAACCTGGGCGGAGGGGTGTTCAGCGAAATCGGACGCTTGTCCGGTATTTTTTCAACTGACTGGAGCTGGTCACCTTTGTTCTGTGATGTCGATAACGACGGATTCAAAGACATCTTCATTACCAATGGCATCTATCGCAGGTCAAATGATCTCGATTACATCAGGTTCATGACCAAAAACAATTTTTTTGAATCCGAGAATAACAAAAACACACCCGACAGTGTACTTTATCAGAAAATGCCACTCGACAGATGTGTCAACTATATTTACAGGAACAACGGAGATCTTACGTTCACCAATATGGCAAAAGAATGGGGACTAGGCGCCCCCACTTTCTCCAATGGATCGGCTTATGCCGATCTCGATAACGACGGGGATCTTGATCTTATTACAAACAACATAAACGATCCTGCGTGCATTTACAGGAACAATGCATCAGCAAGCACAAGTAATCACTATCTCTCGGTTAAGCTACAGGGCAAAGGATTGAATACCCATGCCATTGGCGGACGAATAACATTATATTATAATGGGAAAATGCAGGTAGCTGAACATTTTCCGACAAGAGGCTTCATGTCGTCGAGCACAGGTAATCTGCATTTCGGCATTGGCCCTGCAGAATCAATAGATTCAATAATTATAAGGTGGCCGGATCTTACTGAAGAAGTTATCAGGAATGTCACTACCGGCCAGAGAATTGTTGCCGATATAAAAGATGCAGGGACAAGGGCCA
>JBLNAO010000236.1:0-2630 GCA_050259395.1 Chloroflexota bacterium | reverse complement strand
ACGCTGCTGATTGCCGATGCATGCTTCAGTGGCGCGATTTTCAAAACAAGGGCAATTGGCGAAACTTTCGCAATAGAGATGCTTTACCAGCTCAGCAGCCGCAAGGCAATCACCAGCGGTTATATGAAAGAGGTCCCGGACCAGAGTGTCTTCTTCCAGTACCTGGTCAAAAACCTGAAGGAAAACACAAACGATTACCTGTCGTCCGAGGAACTTTTCTCAAAAATTAAGCTGGCAGTAATGAACAACAGCCCTACGGTTCCACAGTTCGGAACTATCCAGAATGTCGGTGATGAAGGCGGCGACTTCATCTTCATAAAAAAGAAGCAAGGCAATTAAACCTCGGTAAGTGAGGTTGCGGAAATCTGATCTCAATAAGAATGTTTTTTAATCATTATAATTCAATATGAAAAAAGTCCTCTTCTTGATTCTGCTGGCGCTTACATCATGCGCAAAAGAGAAACAGGCTGACTGGAAGCTCGTCTGGTCGGATGAATTTGATAAACCCGGACTTCCATCAGGCAGCGACTGGGGAAATGAAGTTGGGTTCATAAGGAATCATGAACTTCAGTATTACACTGATAAAAGAATTGAGAATTCCGTTGTTCAGGACGGGAAGCTTATGCTTATCGGAAGGAAAGAGCAGTGGATAGCAGGAAAAGACACTGCGGGATTCACATCCGCCAGTATAACCACAGATGGAAAGCACAGTTGGACATACGGCAGGATAGAGGCAAGCATAAAGCTTCCTAAGAGCCAGGGACTATGGCCCGCCTTCTGGATGCTTGGCCAGAACATTCACCAGGTAGGCTGGCCCAGGTGCGGCGAGATTGATATAATGGAGCACATCAACAACCTCGATGTGTCGCATGGCACACTGCACTGGCACAACGGGAAGCACGTATCTTCAGGTACTACGATCCCGAACGATGTCACGAAATTCCATTCCTACTCGGTCGAATGGGATGCCGATTCAATAAAATGGTTCCTCGACGGCAGACAGTATCACCAGGTGTGCATAAAAGACAGTGTTAACAGCACTGAGGAGTTCCACAGGCCGCATTACGTCATTCTCAATTTTGCGATCGGAGGAGACTGGCCGAAAAATCCGGATGAGTCAACCATATTCCCCGACACGGTCTATGTTGATTATGTCAGAATCTACCAGACTTCGCAAAAATGAAATTCCTGGGGCACAACATTTGAAGAAAAATCCCGGGTGATTAAGGATTTTTGCCGGGGTCATTTTCAATTTTGTACAACAAATGAGAGATTTTCAGTATAATTTACTACATTTAACTGTTTACGCTTGGACCTAACCCTGGCAGTATGAAAAAAGCCCTGATTTTTCTCTACATCTTTTCCTTTGTTCTTAACCTGAATGGCCAGGAAACGCTGAGTACGGCTACTGACCGGAGCTATTTTGTCACACGCGACAAGCAGGAACTGATCAAGAAACTTGTGGACCTGCCATGCGGAATAAAGGCTGATGATCCTCTGCCAATCGTGCTCGGTAAGCTCGATAATTATCTTGACAATTTCCAGCCCTCACCTGAATACAGCGATGACATATATGCACTTGAAGCAAACAGGCAGGCGCTTAAAAGTGTGATGCAGGGTGGTTATGGGATAGGATCGGTTCTTATAGACAGTGATGGGAAAATTATTGCTGCGGCTCACAACAGCCAGATCCAGGAACACAGGTCAGACCTCCATGCCGAGATGACCCTGCTGACTAAATTTGAAGAAAGCCATAAGGCAAAAAAATACATGAACATTTATGTTTATAAGCCGGGACTGGTTGTTTTTAGTTCGGCAGAACCCTGCCCGATGTGCTATATCAGGATAAACACCACCGGTTCTGACACCAAATACTGTACGCCGGGACCAGATGACGGGATGGCAAGCAGGACAGACTTTCTGCCACCTGCATGGAAGGAAATGGCGGAAAAAAGAAAGGTTTCGCTCGGTGACTGCTCACCGGTTATGCAGAAGATATCTCACCTTTTATTTTATTCCTACCTGTTCGACAACAGGGGACCGAGGTAAGGTGGTAATAGGTAAGCAGTAATCAGTAATCGGTAAAGACAAAGGATAAAAGTACGAAGATAAAAGTAAGGATCATCATACCGGCTTTCTGACTTTTATCTTATGCCTTTTGTCTTTTATCTTAACTTACCTCAAACCTCCTGCAGGTACCGTTCGGCATCGATTGCAGCCATGCATCCTGAACCTGCAGCCGTGACAGCCTGCCTGTAATGAGGATCCTGAACATCGCCGGCGGCAAAAACACCCGGCACTTTTGTCTTTGATGTCCCGGGAATAGTTTTTATGTAACCCACCTGATCTGTTTCCAGAAAATCCCTGAATATCAATGAATTTGGGGTATGTCCGATCGCCAGAAAGAAACCGTCAATTTTAATTTTTACCATCTGTTCTTCGGGTGTTCCTCTTTTTTTAACAAGCAGCGCTCCTTCAACTCCGTTTTCACCGAACAGGTCGACTGTTTCATGTTCCCACAGGATCTCTATGTTTTTTGTGTTTGCGATCTTCCCCTGCATTGTCTTGCATGCTCTTAGAGCGTTTCTTCTCACGATCATGTAGACCTTCCTGCATAATCCGGCGAGATA
>JBLNAO010000235.1:0-23992 GCA_050259395.1 Chloroflexota bacterium | reverse complement strand
TTTGCAGATGAAGCCGATGTGCACCCTGAGGCGCTGGTTACTGTGAAGTTGTATGTTCCTGCCGGCAGTGCAGGGATGCTTGCAGTTGCTCCAGTGCCGGTAGTTGTAACAATACCCGGGTACCGAGTGAGCGTCCAGGTTCCGCTGGCTGGCATACCGGTAAGATTAATTGTGCCTGTCGAAACTGCGCATGTCGGGTGGACAATTTCTCCTGCTGCAGGCGGAGTTGGGATTGCGGGTTGCGGGTTGACAACGACCGCGGCCGATGGCGACGATGTGCAACCGTTATAAGTTACACTTAATGTATAGGTTCCACTTTCAATGCCTGATATGGTTGTAGTTGCTCCGCTGCCTTGAGTGGAGGCATTTCCGGGGGTTCTCAGGAGTGTCCATGTGCCTGTGGAAGGCAGCCCTGATACAGCAATGCTTCCTGTTGATGATGTACAGGTAGGTTGAGTCACGGTTCCTGGTACCGGGGCTGTCGGCAAAGTACTTACATTGAGGGTATAAGTTGCAATAGCCGGGGAACAGGGTTCTCCGAGCGGGTTATTTGTAGTGAATGTGACTGTAACCACTTTCCCTGCATCGGCTGCAGCAGGTGTGTAGGTGAAAGAAAAAGGAGATGAGGTCACTGATGCAGGGGTGACAGTACCTGCTCCGTCTTCGGTGATTGTTACAGCCGAAGCGCTCCCTGCGAAAGTATTCCCGGTTACTGTAACAGGTGTAAGGCCGCACGAAGTGCCAGTCCTGCTCGTGAGTGTCACAGCAGGCCTGTTGACACAGCCACATGAAACTGCAAAGGGATCTCCGGTGGTGATACAGCCTGCTCCGCTTCTCACAGTAATCGTGTGATTCCCGTTGCCTACAGTCGAGAATGTCCTTGAGCTCTGGAATTCTCCATTGTCAAGCCGGTATTCATAACCGGAAACTACCGGGCTTGTGACTGTTATGATTGCAAATCCGTTTCCCATGAAACAGTCAATTCTTTGTGCAGGTGCTGCTGGTATAGCTGGGGCAGCGTTTACCACCGCGCTGGCTGATGCAGCCGATGTACATCCTGATGAGCTAGTTACCCTGAAAGTATAAGTGGCCGGGGCAAGCTCAGACACTGTAACGGACGTTCCGGTTCCTTCCGTCGTCACGTTGCCTGGCGACCTGGTAAGAGTCCATGATCCGCCAGAAGGCAAACCTGTCAGGTTTACAATTCCGGTCCTTACATCGCAGGATGGCTGAGTAATTGTTCCTATAACAGGAGCACCGGGCACATCAGGCGGATTATTGAATGTCACTTCTGCTGAGTTCCCTGAGGTGCACCCACCCGCGTTTGTCACAGTGAAGTGATATGTTCCGGGTGTCAGTCCTGAAATGGTTACCGATGTTCCGGTACCTGTCCTTTCAACCGATCCTGGAAAACGGGTAAGCGTCCACGTGCCTGAGGAAGGAAGGCCGCTGATTCCTACTGATCCTGTTGGAGTTTCGCATGTTGGTTGCGTGGGTGTTCCCGTAACAGGTTCCGAGGGAGTGGTGGGCTGGGCGTTTATAGTTGCTTCTGATGACGGAGATGAAGTGCAACCGGTCCCTGTTGATACCCTGAAAGTATATTTTCCCGGTGAAAGACCGGTCAGAGTGGTGGATGCTCCTGTTCCGGTGGATGAAGATCCCCCGGGGCTGACAGTAACAGTCCAGGTTCCTGGCGTGGGAAGTCCTGTTAATTCTATGTTTCCTGTGGATGTCGAACATGTTGGCTGGGTTATATTACCTATTACCGGAGCGGAAGGCGATCCCGGAGGATCATTTATTACAGCGTTTGCAGAAGCCGGCGAGGTGCATCCCTGCGCTGTTACTGTAAATGTGTACGTTCCGGGTGATAGATTAGTCACATTGGCTGTGGTTCCCGACCCATTTTGTGTTGCGTTCCCGGGTGAAATATTAATAGTCCAGCTACCTGATGGCAGTCCGCTTAAAGCAATGCTGCCTGTTGAAGTCTGGCATGTAGGCTGGGTTATATTTCCAATGACAGGAGCAGCAGGCCCGCCTGTCGGATCATTGACAACTGCGTTTTCGGAAGCTGCGGAGGTACAACCCGCTGCTGTGACAGTGAAGGTGTATGTTCCCGGTGCGAGACCTGATACAGTTGTAGTTGTTCCTGACCCGTTACGAGTTGCACCTCCTGGCGATATTGTCAGGGTCCAGTCACCTGTTGGCAAGCCGCTCAGCGCGACAGTTCCTGTGGCAGTCTGGCAGGTAGGCTGGGTAATATTTCCAATAACGGGGGCAGAAGGAGGATCAGGAACTGCATTAATTACAACATCAGCAGATTGCACTGATACACAGCCCAGGTAAGTGACCGTAAAATTGTACTTTACACCAGCCGGCAACGCGGTTACTGTTATGGTTGTGCCGCTTCCGGTGCCGGTAACATTATCGGGTAATCTTGTGAGTGTCCACGAACCTGCCGGTGGAAGACCGCTAAGAACCACGCTTCCTGTTGGCGTTGCGCATGTCGGTTGTGTTATAGTACCGATAACAGGAGGAGTCGGAGGATTATCGCATTGCCCCCAGGAGGTCGCTGTGAAAAGCAGCGGAATAATGAAATGAAGGCCAACTCTCAGTACTATACGGCGGAACATGCAGGATTACAGTTGTTTGTGAAATGGTGGAAAATAAGTTCTTTTCTTCCTGAAACGCTTGCGCCCCGTCAGTCACAATTATTGTTCTGACTCAGCCATTAATCTTTAAACAATGCCTGTTAAACCGACAGGCTTGCGGCAAAAGGTCATTCAGAAAATGGCCTGAGTTTTATCCATCACCCATCCCTGCGAAGCTTAAGCACAGGAGGGTTTAATCTGTTTACGGAAGCTTGATTACAGGATAAAAAGATTACTAATCTGTAAAGATTAACAATCTGCTACCCATATGTGTTACATTAATCTTTCAAACTGTTACATAATTCTCACATGCCTCATTTCGAGATAGATACATTAATTTCCGGGCAGATGGAAACTAGTTGGACCGGCTTACTTCAGCCATTACCATCATTCCTTCAAATGCCTCCATTTTTTCCATCTGCAGCAATTCATTTTCACTGATTATCTCGAGGCCATATTTCCCAAGGCTGTTTTCAAGGGAGATTTTGTCAGCGGGTGAAAGCCCATCCTCAAACTCAAGTTCACCGGCTTCAAAGGAGGTTAGTTTTAATCCCAGTTTCTTTAGTTCCATCAGCACAAACTTCCTGGTACCCTGTGCCACCATATTCTTTATGTATATCTTCATGATAATTCTTCATCTTTTGATCTGAGGTTATGATCTTTTAGTTCCTTGCATCACTATATCTATGTTCAATAATCTCCCAGTTAATAAGTTCCCAGAATGCATTCATGTAATCATTCTTCCTGTATTGATAATCGATATAATAGCCATGCTCCCATACATCACAGGTCAGTAATGGAATAAGTCCTTTCCGGAGCGGATTTCCGGCATTACTCTCCTGAATTATTTCAACTGTGCCCCTCGGATTCCATAAAACCCACACCCAGCCTGATCCGAAAAGGGCTATCCCTGCTTTGATGAAAGTCTCTTTGAAGTACTGGACAGAACCGAAATTTTCGGATATAACTTTTGAAAATGGTCCCGTCAGATTACTCTTCGTACCGGGTATGAGGCTTTCAAAATAAAATGTGTGATTCCATACCTGCGAGGCATTATTGAACACCGGTCCTTCAGCAATCTTGATGATTGTTTCGAGTGTGGAATTCTCAAACCTGGTACCGGCGACCAGGAGATTCAGATTATTAACATAAGCTGCCTGATGCTTACCATGATGCAGCTCGAGCGTCCTTTTAGAAATAAGCGGCTCAAGGGCATTGGTTCTATATGGCAAAAGGGGTAATTCAAACAGCATGTCAAACTCGTCTTTTCCTGCTAATTCAGATGATTTATAACTGACTTTACAGGTCCAAAAATACTGATATGCCTCCCCTTGCCGATTAAGGGTCCGTTAAGATTAAGTTAAGATTACATGAAGGAGGAAAGCGGCTCAGGAGTTCATACCTCCACGGCAGCTTTCCTGTTCTGATTCAGCCATTCCTCGAAAAAAAGCAGCGACCAGACCCTGGTGCTTGAATTCCTTGCCCCGGCATTATTTTCGGCTATTACTTTTTTAATGAATTTCTTATCAAGGAATGCGGCTATTCTGGGATTAGCTGACAGTAAAGTATCGTTCACATATTCATTAAGATCGTCCCGAAACCATAATGAGAGAGGGATGCTGAATCCCTGTTTGGGATGATTCAGGATGATTTCGGGCAAATAAGCAGACATGGCCTTTTTGAAGATATACTTTTGTTCTGTTCCATGAAATTTCATGACCGAAGGTATTTTAAAAGTGAGTTCGGCGAATTTATGATCCAGCAAAGGTACCCTCACTTCCAGCGAATTCATCATGCTGGCCCTGTCAACTTTTGTCAGTATACCGTCTACCATATAGGTTTTCAGATCGAGATATTGCATATTGGAAACGAAATCCATTGCAACACTTTTTTTAAGTATCCCTACCTTGTAAAGTTCAGAGCCATTTGCAAAATTGATCTTTCCAAAATCGCTCAGGAACAACTTTTTCCTTTCTTCAAGAGAGTAGATATTTATATATGCACCGGGAAATTCCTTCCCTGTGGAAAGAAAATAAGAAGCATTTTTCCCTACGACATTTTTCGGAATAATTTTATGCAATCCTCCCCATAACATCCTGCTAAGGAAAGGAGACTTGAAATTAATCGGGAATGAATGGATTTTGTTCAGATAAGAATAATGATTGTATCCTGCAAACAGTTCATCACCCCCGTCACCTGAAAGAACGACTGTAACATGCTCACGTGCTATCTTCGAAACATAATAGGTGGGAATTGCAGAAGTATCTGCGAAAGGTTCATCGAAGCTGCTGACAAGCTTTGGGAGTGTTGAAATCGATTCAGGTTCCACAATCTCTTCATGATGCTCGCAATGGTATTTTTCTGCAACCACCCTTGCGTATGGCAATTCATTGAAATCCTTATTTTTAAACCCTATTGAGAAAGTCTTTACCGGCTGTAAGGAATTCTTTGCCATCATCGCTACAACAGCGCTTGAATCGATTCCGCCGCTGAGAAAAGCACCCAACGGAACATCCGCCATCATATGCATCTTAACTGTTTCTGAGAGGCTGTTTTCAATTTCCTGCATCCAGTAATTTTCAGATCTCGAAAAATCCGGTTCAAAACTTATCTCCCAGTATTTCTGTGTTTTAACAATTACTTTGTCGCCCATCGAAACACTAAGACAGTAACCGGGCAATAATTTTCTGACAGATTTGTAGACCGACAGATCTCCGCTTATATGCCCAAAGGCAAAATATGAATCAAGCGCATCGTATGACAATGAACGGTCGATATCGCCTGCATTGAGTATCACCTTTATTTCAGAGCCAAAAACAAATTTACTGTCGTCAGCATAGAAGTAGAAGGGCTTTATTCCAAACCGATCGCGCGCACAAAAAAGATGCTTACTGCGCGGGTCCCAGATTGCGAAAGCAAACATTCCTCTCAGGTGCTGGACGCATTCTTCCCTATACTCCTCGTACAGATGAAGAATAACTTCGGTGTCGGTTGCTGTTTTGAAACAATAGCCTTTTTTTTGAAGATGCTCACGCTGTTCCCTGAAATTATATATCTCACCATTGAAAACAATTGTAATTCCCGAATCTTCTCCGGTTAATGGCTGATGGCCGGTATTAAGGTCTATGATGCTGAGCCTTCTGAAGCACAGGCCGGCATTGCCGTCAGTGTAATAACCTTCATCGTCAGGTCCGCGATGACGCATTACCGCGGTCATCTTTTTCAAAACAGATGATTCGACATTCCTTGTTCTGTCGAAATAAAGCAAACCACCGATACCGCACATATGATTTAGTTTGTGTATAATCCCCTCTTAAAACATGAACAAACATGTATCCCCCCGTGGCTCCGGATCGAAAAAACAAAACCTTATAAAATAATGAATGGAGTCACAGGAGATATAAACATTTTACCAGGCAAAATGTTCAGCAGGGCTTTTCTACGAATATTGTATGAAAATCATTCGTCGACACTCAGCGAATAACCGAATCCCTTTTTGGTATGGATCAGCTTTTTGTCGAATCCTTTATCGATCTTTTTCCTGAGGGAATTGATATGAACATCGATTACATTAGTGCCTGAATTAAATGAGAAGCCCCATATTTTTTCAGCAATCAGAAAACGGTCATAAACTTTACCCTGGTTGCTGAGGAGCAGCTCGAGAATCTTGTATTCTGTAGCGGTAAGATTTATTTCAGTGCCGTTTCTTCTTACTTTACGGGTTATTGAGTCTAATTCGAGGTCGGCAATAGTAAGAACCGGATTCACTATGGCATCACGGTTTCTTCTGTTCAGGGCCTTTACCCTTGCGAGCAGCTCCTGGAAGCTGAAAGGTTTTACAAGATAATCATCGGCGCCGTACTCGAACCCTGTAAGCTTGTCCTCCACAGAATCAAGAGAGGTAAGCATTATTATAGGTGTAAGAATATTATTGTTCCTGATTTTTTTGCACAGTTCGAACCCTGAAATTCCGGGAATCACGACATCGAGTATCATCACATCGTATTTCCTCGTAAGTGCAAGCTTCTCACCAATAGTGCTGTCGAATGCAATATCGACAA
The DNA here is from genome assembly GCA_050259395.1 of Chloroflexota bacterium. Classification (GTDB taxonomy): domain Bacteria; phylum Bacteroidota; class Bacteroidia; order Bacteroidales; family VadinHA17; genus LD21. The sequence continues at coordinate 17,283 of JBLNAO010000235.1, read as the reverse complement.
AGCAATCGTTGCTCTCCAATCCGATCTTCACAAATGAAGAAATTTTCTGGTCGTCTTCAACTAACAGTATCTTCATACTCTAATAAAACGAATGCATTTAAATTATTGAAAGTGTAAAATAACAAAATATTTGGCAGAAATTATAAATTCCTTCATTATAATTGCTTTTAAACACACTCCTCTCATTTATTCAGCACCAGCAGACACCAACAATTAAATAGCAAACTTATAATAATCTGCGTTTTTTTTTTAACTTTACAGTACTATGATCGTGTGCTTTACCGGCATATAAATAACATTTATATCCTGAAACAGCTCTTTTATGGGAAACCCTGTGCTTGAATCCATAGATATTCTTATTGTAGAAGATAATCCGGGTGATGCACGCCTAATTAAAGAGGTGCTGAACGACAGCAAGGTGTTCAACTCCATGCACCTCGTAAACGACGGCGTTGAAGCAATGAATTTTCTAAGGAATGAAGGGAAATATGCAAAAATGCCGAAACCCGATCTGATTATCCTCGATCTTAACCTGCCGAAGAAAGACGGCCGTGAAGTGCTTGCCGAAATCAAGGCTGACGATGAACTTAAGCACATACCTGTTGTTATTATGACAATATCACAGGCTGAGGAGGACATCCTGAAGAGTTACAAGCTTCATGCCAACTGTTATATTACAAAATCGATAGATCTCAACGAATTCATCAAAGTGATCAAGTCAATTGAAGACTTCTGGTTTTCAATTGTGAAACTGCCCCCGAAAAACGATTTGAGGAAATGGTGAAAAAAACAGTGCCTGCCATGCAGGGTAACAGCGAACTGTCATTAAGAATCCTGATCATTGAAGATAATCCGGGTGACATAATTATCATAAGGGAGACACTTAAGGCTACAGGAGCTCGCTTCGTACTGTCCAATGCAACATCACTGAAAGAATCTGTCGATCTTCTCACATCCAACCCTTATGATGTGATCATTCTCGATCTTGGCCTGCCCGACAGCATGGGTTTGAAAACACTCAGGGAATTCCTGAACTTTGAAGTTATTCCGCCTGTGATAGTCATGACTGGTCTCGATGACGAAGAAACAGCTCTTTCTTCCCTGAGGGAGGGAGCCCAGGATTATCTTGTTAAAAACAGGCTCGATTCGGAAAACATCCTGAGATCGATCAAGTACAGTATTGAAAGAAAAAAGCTTGAGAATCTCCAGAAAAAGAACAGCAACCAGCTCGCAATACTCTCTGAAACCACTGCCGCACTCTTCGACGGGGACGATTTGCCCGTTGTCTATCAAATGCTGTGCAGGAGCGTGCGAAAGCTTGTAAAGGATCTTATTGTCTTCTCACTCGAATTCGAAAATGAGGATGTTTTCAGGGTCTCCAATAATGAACAGCTCGATAGATGGGCAGATGAGATCCGTGATCTGACCGGGATGGATCACAGTAATATGTCATTCAGGCTAAGTGACCAGAAGAAAGAACTTTCCGACATCTTTAGTGATGGCATGCTGCATGGTCTCGATAAGAATATGTACGAGATAAGGGCGCCTCTGAACAGGATCTTAAGACTCGACCAGATTGCGTCTCTTTCGGGTTCCGACCACATCTATGCTATTGGTATAATAAGAAATGAATCATACTATGGCGGCCTGATGATATTCTCAAACTGTAGGATTGAGGATGACGATTGCCACTTCATTGAAAACATGTGCCGTCAGGCTTCACTGAGTATACACCGCAGGATAATAAAAAGGAATCTTGTCCATAGCGAAGCACGATATCAGAGGCTGTCGGAGGAGCTTGAGGAAAAGGTCAGGGAGAGGACAACCGAGCTCGAGGTTGCCAACGTACAGCTGAAGGAACTTAATGCCACCAAGGACAAGTTCTTCAATATCGTTGCGCATGATCTGAAAAACCCTTTTACAAGCCTTCTGGGAGCCACCGAACTCCTCTTCCACAACATCCAGAATATGGACAGGGAGAAAATAAGAAAGCTTGCCCAGATACTCAATGATTCCGCAAAAAGCGGATATTCAATCCTGCTGAACCTGCTCGACTGGTCCAGGTCGCAGACCGGCTCCATAAAGATGAACCTGCAAAAGATCGATCTGAGAAAAGTGATTGATGACAATATCTCTGACGTTCACCTTAATTGTATTGACAAGGAGATAACCCTGGTTTCGGATTTTAGCGAAAGCTTTACTGTGACTGCAGACAAGAACATGCTGAACACAGTACTAAGGAACCTCCTGAGTAACGCAATAAAATTCACTCCCCGGGGTGGTCTCATAAAAGTAACAGGCGAAATAAAGAATGACGAGGTGCTGGTATCTGTGAGAGATAACGGCATTGGAATCTCCCAGGAAAATATTAACAAATTATTCAGGATCGATTCAAAATATTCCCGTCCGGGCACCGAAAAGGAGATTGGTACAGGACTTGGCCTGAAACTCAGTCGTGAATTCGTCGAAAAACTCGGTGGAAGAATATGGGCTGAAAGCGTGGAAAACCATGGCAGCTGTTTTACTTTCTCAATTCCGCTTATTTCGCATACTGTCAGCAGGTAAGCTTTTGTAATTCCGCATGTGCAAACATTTCACCTAAAAACTTATCAACAAGTTTTTAACCCTGCCTTTATGGTTTATTAATTTAATCTTAATGGCTGAAAAGAGTTTTCAGCCTAAGTTAGCCATATGAAAATCAGAAAAAGATTGCCGGTTAAGGAGCCGAATTTTACCTTCACTGACTTTTGTCTGCGGAGCCTGCCGGTGAATCCTGGTAAATTAGAATTATTAACCCACTAAATCCATTTACCTTGAAGCTGTACATAAAGAATATGGTGTGTGACCGCTGCAAACTTGCGGTAAGGGCAGAGCTGGAAAAGATGGCGCTTCATTATACTTATGTCGATTATGGTGAAGCTGAAATCAGGGAAAACCTGTCACAGGAGAAAAAGGAGCTGCTGAACGCAGCTTTGAAGAAATCCGGGCTGGAGCTGATGGATGATAAGAAAAGCATGCTTATTGAAAGAATCAAGCTGCTTATAGTGGATCAGGTGCATTATTCGGGTGAGCCGCTGAAGAAGAATCTTTCTGATTACCTGAGCGAGAAGCTCAAATATGATTATACATACCTTGCAAACCTGTTTTCAGAGGTGCAGGGAACAACAATCGAAAAGTTTTTCATACTGCACAAGATTGAAAAAGTAAAGGAACTCCTGGTATATGATGAACTCAATCTGAAAGAGATCGCATTCAAACTTCATTATTCCAGCGTTGCGCATCTTTCAAGCCAGTTCAAGAAGCAAACCGGCTACACTCCCTCCCATTTCAAACATCTGAAACATAAGAAAAGAATCCCGCTTGAGTATGTCTGAGAAGCCCGAAATGGCTGATTAACAGAAACAAGTGTGAAATATGTAACTTATTAAGATTTATATGTAACAGGAAACTTTCGAAAGAATTCAATCTTTGTAATGTTTTCTGTTTAAAATTCACTTAAAAAGTTATAACCATGGGAAATTTGCTTTATGTAATTGCCGTAATTCTGGTCATAGCATGGCTGATCGGCCTCGTTGGATTTCATGCAGGAGGTATTATACATGTGCTTCTTGTAATCGCAGTAATTGCTGTTCTGTTAAGACTTATCTCGGGAAGAGGGGTTTGAAATCCGGTATAACCGGAATATTTAATAATAACTAAAAAAAATAATATGAGCTCAGGAAAAGTGATTTTAGGAGTACTGGTCGGTATGGCCGCCGGTGCTGCTCTCGGCATTTTGTTTGCACCTGACAAAGGATCTGAAACCCGCAGGAAGATTGCTGAGGCAGGGGAAGATTACGCAGATGTTGTGAAGGAAAAGTTCAACCAGGTGGTTGATAGTATGAATGAAAAATTCGATAAAGTAAAAGATGACGTTGAAAAAGGTGTGACAGGCGCCAAAAAAGCCAAGAAAGACATCGAGTCAGCAATGATCTAGAACTTCAGATCTGCCACCTGTTAATAGTACCGCTTATAAAATGCATGTTTATGGAGGAAAAAAGCAGTTTTGAAGCCCTTCTTGAAAGAGCTGAAGATTATACCAAAACAAGTATCGAGCTGATAAGACTTAAGGCAGTAGACAAAATTTCGGATGGTGCCTCGTCTGCTGCTTCGAAAGTTGTCGCATTGTTCTTCTTCGTCTTTTTCTTTCTGATGCTGTCTGTAGGACTTTCCCTTTTGCTGGGAGACCTTCTTGGAAAAGCATGGTACGGTTTCATGGCTTTGGCGGGGTTATACGGCATTTTATTTGCGGTGCTGTTTTTTGTAAAGCATAACTGGCTAAAAAAGATGGTTGGAAACAGTATTATTAAATCAATGCTCAATTAACTCCATGCATAGCTCAATTAATTCCATGCAAAAGATCACAACCTCTGCAGAGCTGCAGGATGCAATCCATCTCCTGGAGGAAAAGAAGAAAGCTGAGAAGGAATTGCTCAAGACCGAATTTGGTTTTGCAAAGGAGAAAATGAAACCCTCTAACCTTGTCAGGTCAACATTTAGCCAGGTCTTTACAGGGCCCAACCTGATACGAACCGTGATGATTGCAACAGTAGGTTTGACAGCAGGTTACATCACCAAGAAGTACTTTCAGGGTCTCACCGGCAGACTGCTCAGAAGGATGCTCGGAAGAGTGATGTACTAAAACAGGTAGTTTTTTTGAAGGTCTGAACCTTCCTGAATAACCGTCCTATTACTAAGCATTTTCAGAATAAATATCGTTCCTGGAAATGCATTTTTTTTTAAAACCATGGATAAAGAAATTAAACTGCCGTTCTACGTCAAAGTGGCATTGACATTGATGGGAATTTATGTTTTTCTTTCCATGATGTACGTGGCAAAGACCCTCCTGGTTCCCATAGTTTTTGCAATAATAATCTCGATTGTGCTTCACCCGCTGGAGAATTATCTGATGCGGTTCAGAATGCACCGCATACTTGCAATTTCAATCACAATCTTTATTGCTGTGCTTATTGTGACAGGGCTTGGGATCTTCATCATTCTCCAGATCAGCCGCTTTACAGACACCTTACCCGAACTTGTTGCAAAGTTCGACCAGCTGGTCACCGAGGCAATCTTCTGGATATCCGGCTTCTTCGAGCTGAACACCCAGAGAATAAGCGACTGGATTGCCGCAACGAAAGAGAATCTTCTCAGCAAGAGCGGACCTGCCATAGGTCAGACCCTTCTCACAATAGGGAACCTGTTCGTTGTGATGCTTCTCATCCCGGTTTACATCTTTATGATGCTTTATTATGAACCTATTCTCATCGAATTCATCCGCAGATCGTTCGATCATGGATACCGCCATAAGGTTAAAGAAGTAATCTCAGAGGTGAAAAACCTTATACAAAGCTATATATCAGGACTTTTCATTGAACTGGTAATTGTTGCCGGACTTAATATTACCGCCCTGTTGCTGCTTGGTATTGAATATGCCATTCTGCTGGGAATAATCGGTGCCCTCCTGAACCTCATTCCATACATTGGCGGAATTGTCGCCGTGGCATTGCCGATGATGATCGCTCTTGTTACAGACACATCGCCATGGATGCCTCTGTGGGTTCTTGCAGCCTATTATTTCATCCAGCTCGTGGATAATAACTATATAGTCCCAAAAATTGTTGCATCAAAAGTTAAGCTGAATGCTCTTGTATCGATAATCGTAGTGCTTGCATTCGGAGCATTATGGGGAATTCCCGGGATGTTCATTTCAATACCTGTCACAGCTATCATAAAGCTGATCTCCGATCATATCGAACCATTGAAGCCTTTCGGATTCCTGCTTGGTGATTCGATGCCCGAGGTCAATCCTGTTGCCGGAGTTGCCAAACGAAAAGCAATTAAGGCAGAAAAAACACCTGATGAGTCACCCGGGGAACAATCGCAATGAACCGCAACCTGATCGTAATCGCATTGCTTCTGCTTCTTCCGGGCGGAAGCATCCTTGCACAGGAAGACAAAACCCTGCGCGATTCAACAATTATGATCCAGGATTCTGTTATTTATAATTCAATAGACCAGGGAGCAGAGGGAAATATCAGGGATTCCACCAAATACCAGAATTTTGAAAAGATCACTGAAAGATCAAAGTTCGGACGTGCATTGCACCGTATACTTTTCAGACGGCTTGAAAAGGAAGCACGACCCAGGCTGCCGGTCACTCAGGTCATTGAAGGAAGAAATCACAGGATAGGACAGGGAAGGATTATCAGGAACATAAGGATACTCACTTTTGATCCTTTCGGCTTTAATATACGCGATACATCCCTTCATTATAACAGGGTCGTTTTCAATGCAGGAAATTACCTGCATGCAAAAACCAATGCGCCTGTTATAAAGAACCTGCTTCTCTTCGGTGAGAACGAGAGATACGATTCAACACTTGTGATTGAATCTGAAAGGCTCATCAGATCCCAGAAGTACATAAGGGATGTTTACCTTGAGATTACCCCTGTCAGGCGCGATTCGGTCGACATTGAGCTGAGGGTTCTTGATGTCTGGAGCCTGCTCCCTTCTGCCATGAGAAACAGCACATTCACAGGTTTCGGCATTAAGGACCTGAACTTTGCCGGTACCGGTAACACCCTTGAGCTCAACACAAGATTCAGGCGCGACATGAAGGGCAATGTCACTAAAGTGAACTATCTCATGCCAAACATCAGGAATACATACACGAGTCTTAACATACAATACCTGTTTTCCCCGGACCGCAAGCTTACCGACATCCTCGAATTTGATGATTACTTCTTTTCCCCTGTAAGCTCCAATCCACTGTATGTGTTTTCTGACAACAAGAACATAATAAGGAGTATCGAGCTTAACCGGCCATTTTATTCGCCTTTCACAAGATTTGCAGGCGGTGCTTTTCTTGGCCAGATTATTACCACGCAGACTTATATAAACTTTGATTCACTGCAATTCATATCGGCAAAAACCAACATTGCCGACTTATGGTTTGGAAGATCCTGGCAGATATTCAAGGAAAACCGCAATGACAGGATCAGCAGCCTGGTCCTGTCGGGACGGTTTGTAAACACACACAGCCCGGTAAGGCCACAGGAGGCAATCGGCGCAGGGCTTTTCAACACGCATAAATATTATTTCGGCGCTCTGAGCGTAACATCCAGGAAATACTTCAGGGACAGGTATATCTTCAACTACGGAAAGACGGAAGATGTTCCGGCTGGAAAAGTGGCAGGAATAACAATCGGACGAGAATATCTGCAGCACAGCAGGCTCTATGTGGGCATAAACGCAGGTTCAGGCACATATTACGGGTTCGGTTACCTTAGCATGCATCTTTCTTACGGAACTTTTATCGATCCTACGGGGTTCAAACAGGGTCTTCTTACAGGAAGGATCACATATTTCACAAGGCTTCTCACAATCGGAGACTGGAAGCTCAGGCAGTTCGTAAGGCCTTCATTTGCATTCGGCATAAACAAGTCTCCTGCAGACAATCAGCCCATCAGAATAGGCATAAAGGGGTTTGAAACAATAGAATCCATGGCTCCAAACATTACAGTAGTCTCACTGCAGACACAGAGCTATGCTCCATGGAACCTCGCCGGCTTCCACTTTGGCCCATTCCTTTTCACTCACATAGGAATTCTTGGTCAGGAGCCCCTTGGTTACCGTGGAAGAATATATTCTCTCCTCGGATTGGGAGTGCTTATTAAGAATGATTACCTGATGTTCAACACCTTCCAGGTATCATTTTCCTTTTATCCTTATATCCCTGTTGACAGGTACAATCTCATCCGGACAAATGCATACAAAACAACAGATTACGGTTTTCGCGATTTCGAAGTTTCCAAACCAGGAATCGTTGAATGATTTTCCGTAATTTTGAGCTGCAGTATGTTACCTGGTTCAATATTCCTGAATTAAAACATAATTGACTGTTCGTTGTTAATTCAGGCACGGAAGTATTAAACACCATAAGGTATGTTCATCGATTACTACAAGGTGCTGGGGGTCGGTAAAGATGCCAGCCAGAAAGAAATAAAAAGCGCATACAGAAAGCTGGCAAGGAAGTATCATCCCGATCTTAACCCTAACAATCCTGATGCAAAAAAGAATTTCCAGCAGGTCAATGAAGCAAATGAAGTTCTGAGCGATCCGGATAAAAGGAAGAAATATGACCAGTACGGTAAAGACTGGCAGCACGGAGAAGAATACGAGAAAGCTCAGCAGCAATATCAGCAACAATACCAGCAGCAACGGCAGTATTCAGGCGGCAACAGGGGCTTCTCAGAAACAACCGATGAAGGAGAGTTCTCCGATTTTTTTGAATCGCTGTTCGGCGGAGGTTTGGGTGGAAATTTCAGGAACAGGAAAAGCAGCCGCGTTAAATACAGGGGTGAAGATTTGAGCGCGGAGTTGCAGCTTTCACTGCGGGAAGCATCTGAAACCCGCAAACAGGAACTTGAGGTAAACGGTAAAAAAATACGGATCACTATTCCGGCAGGGGTAGAAAACGGACAAACGATAAAGATTGCAGGACATGGCGGAGCGGGTGTAAACGGTGGTCCGGCCGGTGATCTTTATATAAAATTCTCGGTTGTCAACGATCCCGAATTTAAAAGACTCAAAAATGATCTCTATAAAAACGTCGCACTCGATATTTATACTGCAGTCCTGGGCGGCGAAATCATTGTTGATACTCTCGACGGCAAAATAAAGCTCCAGGTAAAGCCTGAGACTCAGAACGGAACCAGGATCAAGCTTAAGGGGAAAGGATTTCCCGTTTATAAAAGCAAGGGAGAATCCGGCGACCTTTACATCACTTTCACAATAAGGATTCCGGTTAACCTTGGCGAAAAGGAGAAAGCCCTTTTCAGGGAACTGGCTGAGATAAACAACAAAAAGACAGTGAGATGAAAAGAGAACATTTCATTACAGCAACCGAATTCTGTTCAGGGCATGACATAGAAATGACTTTCCTGTATAATCTCGATGAAAATGGCCTGATCAGGCTTGAAAGATCAGAGGATACTGTTTTTATAGAAGAAGAACAGCTCTCAAACCTTGAAAGAATAGTCAGGTTATATTTTGATCTTGGAATTAACTTCGAGGGAATCGAAACCATAATCAATCTCCTGGAACGTACCGAGGATCTGCAGGAACAAATAAACACTCTCAAAAACAGGCTTCGCTTATACGAAGATCTGTAAAAACATTCGCCATAGCTCTGTGACAACATGGTTATCAGTCAGTTACACAGACTGAAATCTTAATTTGGTCTTAACTTCATCTTAATTCATACTTAATGTCCCGGCCTGTATTTTACCATATTTTTGAACAGTGAGTTAAACAGTTTTACTGGATTCACAACTGATTAAACAGTTTGAAAAGGGACGATTAAAGGACGAGAAGATGAAGATATCAGTTAAGAACATGGTTTCCACACGTTGCATCCTGGTTGTCAGGGCTGCACTTGAAGAACTGAGTATTCCTTATGAATACGTGGAACTTGGTGAAATCGAGGCTTCCGGTGAAGTTCCGGGAGAGAAGATGAAACAGCTCGATAACCATCTGAGGCCTCTTGGCCTGGAGGTAAGGGAAAACAAGAAATATCAGCTTGTCGATAAAATCAAATATGCGATCAATGAGCTTGTGCACAGTTCCGATGATCAGATTAAGATCACGCTTTCAGAATACCTTTCAAGGAAGCTGAACTATAACACCACATACCTTTCCAACCTGTTCTCCGAGGTTACAGGCATTTCAATTGAGAAATATTTTATAGCAAAGAAAATTGAACATGTAAAAGAGCTTCTTGTCAACCAGAAACTTAACCTGAAGGAAATATCATATTTAACGAACTACAGCAGCGTTGCCCATCTGTCTTACCAGTTCAAGAAAATGACAGGCTTTGCTCCTTCTGAATTCCGTACAATGGTGTCAAATAACGAAATGTCATTGCAGGAAGCTTATTAATGCATACATCACGTCGTGGATGAATCATTACTTCAGCACTGAAAAACTGAATCTACTTGTCCAGACAGCCTTCCTTGCAGCAGTCTTAGCCTTACTTTATATAGTTTACAGGTACATTTTTGCGTGGGCCGGAAGAAAAGCGCTGAAAACGGAAGGAACCCTCGACGATCGTATGATTAAGCTTTTCAGAGGCCCCGTTCTGTGGATTATGCTCTGGTTTGTGCTGAATATATTTGTCCAGCTTTTCTATTCGAAAATTTCATTTTATCCAATACTGCTGAAGATAAATAATCTGCTGCTGATCTTCAGCATAGCCCTGCTGTCGTCGAGGTTTGTTTCTGCCGGCGCGTATTATCTCCAGACACGGTATGATCTTGGCAGTGCAGATAAATTCAGGGCACGGAAAAGCCTGACCCAGGTGAAGGTATTCAAAGCCGTAGCCGTAACGATAATTGCAATAGTGGCGATCGGTGCGGCACTCATGACTTTCGAGCAGGCAAGGAGGGTCGGCATAAGCGTTCTTACATCTGCCGGCATCATGGGAATTATTGTAGGCTTTGCGGCTCAAAAAAGCCTGGGCATGATCCTCGCCGGCATACAACTTGCAATAACGCAGCCTATCAGACTCGACGACATTGTTATTGTGGAAGGTGAATTCGGAAGAATTGAAGAGATTCAGCTCACCTATGTTGTGGTTCAGATCTGGGATGAAAGACGGATGATACTGCCGGTAACCTGGTTCCTCGACAAGCCTTTTCAGAACCTCTCAAGAAACGAAACAAATGCAACCGGGACTGTTTTCCTGTACGTAGATTACGGATTCCCTGTTGAAAGCATAAGGAAAGTTCTTCCTGCGATGCTCAGAGGCAACAACAACTGGGACGGCAGAACGGCAAATATCCAGGTAACCGATACCACTGACAGGTATAAGGAAGTAAGAATAGTTTTGAGCAGCAGCGATTCGGGCAAAAACTGGGATCTGAGAACTTCAATACGTGAAAAGCTCATTGATTTTATCAATGCCAATTATCCGGATTCTTTTGCAAGAATAAGAATAAGGCAGCTCAATGAAGCTGTTGTCTGATCTGTTAAAATCAATACAATGAAAATAGGAATAGCCGCGGATCACGGGGGATTTGAACTGAGGAAATATCTCTGGGAGAAATTATCGGAGCAGGGTTATGAGCTCATAGATTATGGTAACAGCACATACGATATCCACGATGATTACCCTGACTATGTAATACCGCTTGCATCAGCCATTTCAGAGAAAAAAGTTGACAGGGGTATAGCTTTGTGCGGCAGCGGAGTGGGCGCATGTGTTGCTGCAAACAGGATCAATGACGTAAGAGCCTGCCTGATCTGCGACACCTTCTCAGCTCACCAGGGTGTCGAAGATGACAATATGAACCTGATTTGTCTGGGCGGCAGGATCACCGGAACCCATCTTGCACACGAAATTGTAACAACATTCCTTTCAGCACACTTCTCCGGAGAAGAAAGACATTTAAGAAGACTCGAAAAAATCCATTCTCTCGAATGAATTTTCAGTCTCCTATGTGTGAAAAATGTAATACATAATCAAAATCGTGTAAAAATTTAGCCATCCGCTGGTTATATTTTTGTTAATGCATTTCCTGACTAAAAATCCGGATTGCTGATTATTAACAAATCTGACCGCAAACGGATGAGCAATATTAGACCGGAGAGATACACTGAGAAAAAATCAATCGCAGAGAATAGTGAACCATTTTCTGAGATCAGCAAGCAGCTTCAGAAAGAAATTGAGAGCATAATCTGTGTAGTGGCTGACAAAAAATCAATTCCGGCCCTGATAAGCCTTCTGGATGATAGTGATTTCGAGATCAGATGGATAGCTGCCGAAAGCCTGATCAGAATCGGAAGAAAGAGCATACAGCCGCTTTTGCAGACAATAAGCGACGGAAAACAATTCTCACATCCCCGCAAGGCATATCATGTTCTTCAATGCCTCCTTACGAGCAGCGAGAAAAGGTCTTTGCATCCACTCCTTGCAACGCTCTCGCATAACCGGGGCAACGTATTAACCAGAGCACCCGAAGAACACATCAAAGGGTGCTCCGGAATTATAACTTGACTATTAACCTTCAACCACAATAGAGATGAAAACAATGCAGGAAATTAAGGAAAAACAGCGGGAGAAAGCCGAAGATCTTCCTGGTTATCCGGAATATGAGAAGGAAGAAGATATATATAATAAAGCCAAACATGAAGATGAAGTAGATCCCGAGGATGTCAGCAGCACGAAATATCCTGTAAATGAAGCTGATTCTTTTGAGGATGATCTTGATGTTCCGGGAACTGAGCTAGACGATGAACTCGAGGAAACCGGTAATGAGGATGAGGAAAACAACTACTACAGCCTCAGCGACAACGACGACCTCGAGGACCTTATCTGATTACCGTATACTTCGTCAACAGGGTACCTTCTTCATTGGCTTTGACAATATCAGTCAAACGCAGTCGGACATCAATATCTGATTCCGCTATGAGGTTATAACCCCTACCGAACAAACGCGGTTCGACGGTCAGCCATAATTCATCTATCAGCTTTTCTTTAAGGAAGGAGGTTGCAACATGCGGACCACCTACAACAGTCATTATATCGTGGCCTGTTCTTTTGAATTTTTCAACCAGCTCCGTTGGAGCCAGGTCTGTGAACTCGAGCTGGCCCGGAATGGCATTATTCTTATAATCTCCTGGTGTTCGGGTCATTACAAGAATCAGCTTCCCCTTTGACAACCTGATTATATTTTCATTCCAGGTAGTGCTTCCCATTACAACCAGCCTGGATTCTTTCCAAACCCTGCTGTAATGCAGCTGGTCACTCTTCGATGACCAGTGTCGCACTTCGGGGTCATCTCCCCTGGTTATCATTCCGTTAAGTGTGGAAACAAAAACCAGGATGACTTTCATATTACTTACGCTTTACCCTTTACGCTTTGATTCTTATCCTATCTGTCCGCCAAGGTAGTTTTGAATGCCCATCTGACTGATCTGGGTCAGCTGTGCATCGAGCCAGTCGACATGCTTTTCCTCCTCGACGATTATGCTGTCAAGCAATTCCTTGGTTCCTCCGTCATTGAGCTCTGTGGAGAGCCTGATACCCTCATTATACATTTGAATGCAATGCTCTTCAGCCATCAGATCTTTTTTGAATTGATCCTCCATCACTGAACCGATGTTGATCCTGTTGAGTTCACTGACAACCGGGATTCCTTCAAGATAAAGAATTCGCTGAATCAGCTTTTCTGCATGCTTCATCTCTTCTATCGCACGTTTTTCAACAAGCTTATGTAGCTTTTCATAACCCCAGTTATCACACATCTCACCATGAACGAAGTACTGGTTGATGGCCGTTAGTTCATCTTTCAGAAGCTCGTTCAGATTTGCGATTATTCTTTCATGACCTTTCATTGCAGGCGAAGTTAAAGTTGGGATGCAAGAAAGAAATTTCAAACAAACCTCTGATTACATAATTACGGATTAGTGTTATATAATTCACACTACTGAACGAAAAGGATCTTTCAAGCCGTTAAAATCTCGCTTGAAGAATTCTTACAGGCTCTTCACTTCATTTACAAGGTTCTGAAGCGTTGCCTTCGCATCCCCGAACAGCATACGGCATTTGTCGTTGTAGAAAAGCATGTTTTCTATGGCAGCGTATCCTTTGCCCATTCCCCTCTTCATCACAATGATATTCTTTGCTTCCCTCGCCTTAATTATGGGCATGCCGTAAATGGGGCTCGAAGGATCATCTTCTGCTGCAGGATTCACAACATCGTTAGCACCAATAACCACGACGACATCAGTGTTGGGCATGTCGGGATTTATCTCATCGCTTTCGATAAGCTGTTCATACGGCACGTCAGCTTCTGCGAGCAGAACGTTCATGTGACCCGGCATCCTTCCTGCAACCGGATGTATTGCATATTTCACCTCTACCCCTTTTTCCTCGAGTATTTTGTCGAGCTCGTGGCAGATATGCTGAGCCTGTGCAACAGCAAGCCCGTACCCGGGCACAATGACAACCTTCCTTGAATAGCTGAGGAGAACAGCAGCATCGCTGAGAGTAATTTCCTTGATTGAGCCTGCAACCGAGGTTGAAGCTTCTCCCCCGCCTCCGAAAACACCAACTATCACATTGAGCAGAGAGCGGTTCATTGCCTTGCACATGAGAATCGTGAGTATTGTTCCTGCTGACCCAACGAGGATACCGCCCGTAAGCATCGCCTGGTTGCTGTAGAGGAACCCACCCATTGCAGCTGCAACCCCGGTGAAAGAGTTCAGCAGTGAAATAACCACCGGCATGTCAGCCCCTCCAATGGGCATTACAAACAACACACCATACAGCACAGACACACCGAACAAAATATACATTAAAGGCATCATCTCCGATGCTGACTGAACGTGACGGGTCATAATGAATGCCACAAAAACGGCTATGAATAACAGGATGGCAAGATTGACAAACTTCATTGCCTTTACCCGCAGGTCACCGATCTTTCCGTCGAGTTTGCCGAAGGCGATCATGCTTCCTGCCCACGAGACCGTACCGATAACAAGCCCCAGAAGGATTGCGAGTACATGACCGTTGGCCATCCCTTTTTCAGCAATAAGCGCCGGGCTCACATGAGGGAACTCCATCATCGATATCAGCGCAGCTGCAGCTCCTCCCATTCCATTGAAAAAAGAGACAAGCTGCGGCATGGCCGTCATCTTCACTCTTTTTGCAATTATCCAGCCTATTATTGTCCCGATTGCGATTGCGGCAACAATGAGGCCGATGTTCCCTATAGGTTTGCCGTCTTTCTGATGGAACAGTATTGTCGCCACAATTGCCAGGCACATTCCGGCAGCAGCCATGATATTGCCTCGTCGCGCCGTTAACGGGTGACTTAGCTTCTTCAGACCGATAATAAACAAAACAGATGCAATGATATAAGTAATCTCCAGTATTGAGATTCCGGCTGACACTGGTTGAAGTTCGTTCATAAGGGGCTCTTGTTTTACTGTCTGCTATTTCTTCCTTTTAAACATCTCGAGCATCCTGTCGGTGACTACGAAGCCGCCCACAACATTGAGGGTTCCAAGCACAACCGCAAGAAACCCCAGAATCATCGATCCCGTTGTCTCTGCATGCCCCATGACTATTATTGCGCCGATTATCACGACACCATGTATCGCATTTGCCCCCGACATAAGAGGAGTGTGAAGGATGGCCGGAACATGGCTGATCACCTCAATTCCCAGGAAGATCGAAAGGATCACCAGGAAGATCATTTCCCTGTTGTTATAGATAAACTGAAGTATATTTTCCATATATCCTATTTGATATTAAGCATCTGTTTAACCCTCTCGCTGACATATTCCCCTTTATGCACTGCCGTTGTTCCCCGTATGATCTCATCCGACATGTTGAGGTTCATCTGTCCTTTTTCAATAATTATCTTCAGCAGGTTCATGATGTTGCTGCCGAACATGCGGCTTGAATCTGTCGGCATGGCGGAAGGGTAATCTGTTTTTCCGATAATGTTCACGCCGTTTACAAGGATGTTCCGGCCATTTTCCGTCAGCTCGCAGTTACCGCCCGTTGAAGATGCAAGGTCGACAATAACCGATCCTGCTTTCATAGACCTGACTGTATCAGCAAGAACAAGCACGGGAGCCTTTTTCCCGGGGATCTGTGCTGTGCAAATGATCACATCGGCTGCGGCTGCCCTCTGCTGTATAAGCAGCTGCTGTTTCTTCCTGAATTCTTCGCTCTGCTCGACTGCATAGCCGCCTGCTGCAGCATCTTCACGCGCACCTTCAACCTCAATGAACTTTCCCCCGAGGCTCTTCACCTCTTCCTTTACGGCCGACCTCACATCGAACACTTCCACCACTGCGCCAAGCTTGCGCGATATAGCTATTGCCTGAAGTCCGGCCACGCCAGCTCCGAGTATAAGAACCCTGGCAGGCTTAATCGTCCCTGAGGCAGACATGAACATCGGAAAGAACCGCGGCAACGCAGAAGCTGCCTCGAGGACTGCTTTGTAACCGGCCACCGTGGCCATAGATGAAAGAATATCCATGGCCTGTGCGCGTGTTGTCCTCGGTACGAGATCGAGTGCCAGCACCGTAAGCCCTCTCTTCCTTGCTTTTTCCAGCCATTCACGGTTTTCAACAGGATTGATGACTGAACAAAGCACCTGTCCCTCACGGAACGTCTCCGGCGTTTCGTTCACCGGAAGATTCACTGACAATATCAGGTCCGCCTTTGAAATGACATCCTTTCTTTCCCCGACGGAAGCGCCTGCAGAGATATAATCTTTGTCAAACACATATGCTTTATCCCCTGCACTGTTTTCAACAATCACATCCACACCGAGCTTTTTCAGTGAAGAAACTTCACCCGGAAGCATGGCAACCCTGTTCTCACTGCCGGATTCCTTAATAATGCCTGCGATCATAAAAATTAAATATTTATCAATGAGATCATTCTTCCCTGCCGAAAAAGTTCTTCAGCCAGAAATTGTACTCCTCGTTCCTCAGGTGTGAAGCCTTTGCTCCTCCCCAGCCGTGTCTTCCACCGGGATATAACATGAACTGAAAGATCTTCCCTTCATCCTCAAGTTTCGAGATCAGCCAGATCGAATTCTGCAGGTGCACGTTATCATCCATATCGCCATGTGTGAGGTAGAGCTTGCCCTTGTAATCAGCGGCAAAAGTCATGGCTGAACCTTCCCTGTAACCATCGGGATTATCCTGTGGAGTATCCATGAAGCGCTCAGTATAGATGTTGTCATATAACCTCCAATCCGTTACCGACGAACCTGCAAAGCCATGTGTCCACAATCCTGCGCCTTTTGTAAGCGCCATGCAGGTCATGTAACCGCCGTATGAGCTTCCTGTAATCCCTATCTTCCCGGGATCTGCCCATTCCTTCGATCTCAGCCATTTGACTGCATCGCCATAATCGAGTATCTCCCACTTTCCAAGACTCCTATAGAGGTAGTCGTTGCCATTTTTTCCGAACTGACCGGAGCCCCTGTGGTCAACTCTGAACTGGATTATACCGTTCTTTGCATACCATGAAGGATTGTTCCCCTGCCACCTGTTATAGATATTCTTTGAATCGGGACCACCATAAATAGTGAAGATGACAGGATATTTTTTTGAAGGATCGAAGCCCAGCGGGTATGTTATTGTTGCAGGCATTTCAAATAATCCGTCTGATGTTGGAATTTTTACAAATTCCGTTTTGGGAACCGTTGAAAG
>JBLNAO010000234.1:0-6920 GCA_050259395.1 Chloroflexota bacterium | reverse complement strand
AACCTGCGCATCCTGCATTTGATACCAGTGCTCCCGCATTCTTAAAGATCTCCATCAATCCTTCAGAAAGGCATTGTTTCCATATTGCGTCGGTTGCGGGGACTATTTTGAGAACCACACCAGGTGCCACCTTCCTGTTTTTGAGAATTTCTGCAGCTTTTCTCATGTCCTGCATCCTTCCGTTTGTACAGCTGCCGATAAATGCCGAATCTATTTTGATACCAGCCACCTTCTTCAGATCAACAGCATCATGAGGTTCTCCCGGTCTCGAGACCATGGGCCTGAAGGATGAAAGATCGATATCGAAAACCTTTTCATACGAGGCGCCTTCATCTGCGTAGACTGGCTTGAGGCTTTTCCCTGAGAAAATTTTGCAGTTTTCAAGAATTTCAAATGATGGAGGAAACAGAATTATTATTGCCCCCATTTCAGTGGCCATCGAAGAAATCGTTATGCGGTCATCGAGATTCAGCAGCTCAAGAGATGAACCGCTCATTTCGATGGAATAGCCCAGCAGAGTATTTGCACCAAACCGGTTTAGCAAGTTAAGAACAAGGTCTTTAGCTTCAACATCTACAGGCAAAGAGCCTTCAAGATTCATTTTTACGGATGCAGGAACCTTGAACCAGACCTTTCCCGAACGCCAGGCGGCCGCAATATCCATGTCGCCCATTCCCTGCCCGAAAGCGCCAATGGCTCCAAGAACATTTGCGTGTGAGTCTGTTGATACGGCTGTTGAACCGGGATAAACGAGACCTTTTTCAATAAGAATGTGTGTGCCGATTCCGGCGTCGATATCGAATACTTTAATACCGTTTCCCCTTGCAAAAATCCGGCATAGATGCTGGTTTACGGCATATTTCTGATCAGAACCAGTGGGATTGCAGTCAAAGTTGAAAAAAGTTTTTCCGGGATCATGGACCGTTAATCCTGCATCAATAAGATGCTTCACTACGTTGGCGCCTCCGAAATCGCGGGCTGCCCTTACATCAATTCCGACGTCGACGATCTCGCCAGGTTTAACATTCTTTTTACCGGAGTGTGCGGCAAGTATCTTTTCAAGCAATGTCATTGCCATATCAGCATTTTTAGAGAAATAAAGTTAGCTTAAAGCACCGATTTATTTAAACTGTGCACGGTAACCTTTGGGTGAGATCCCTTCAGTTTTAAGAAATTGCTTATTGAAGTTCGAAATACTGCCGAAACCACATTCCTTTGCGATCTCATGCACCTGGTAATCTGTCTCCCTGAGGAGATAACATGCTTTATTAGTCCTGGTCCTGTTAAGATATTCCACAAAACCGGCTCCGCAGTTATCTTTAAAGTACCTGCTGAACGCAACACGGTTCATCCTTGCAACTTTGGAAATCTTCTCAAGCGATATCTGACGGAAATAATTTTCTCTGATATATGTATAAACATCAGCCATTCTTTTATTTCCTCTCTCATCGTAGGCCATTTTGTAATTATCGGAACAGATGAAGCTGCGCTTCTGTGAATTAACAAGTATTCTCATCAGGTTAAAAAAACCGATCATCTTATCGATTCCCCTGTCGATTGTCATCTGCACAAGAAATTTCTCTGCTTTTCTTGCATCTTCAACAGGAAAAGCAACGCCTCTTTCTGCTTCTGAGAGCAGCTCTTTAAAGGCATGAAGTTCATGCTGTGAAAGCAGCGCCTCACCTAATGATCCCAGCTTGAAATGCAGCATTATTCCGTGCTTCTCGGGAACGCTGTTATTAAGCTTGTAATAATTCCAGCAGTGAGGTATATTGCCTGCTATAAGAGCCATATCGTATTTATCGAACAGTTCAACACTGTCGCCTATGATGCGCGTTCCGCTACTTTTAAGGTTAAGAACAAGCTCAAACTCAGGATGAAAATGCCAGAAGCCATTTGAATCGTTAATGAAGGTTGCCCTGAAGCCTCCACTGTCATCGTACATGATTTTTTCGAGCTCAGCTACCATCCTTTGTTGTTGAATTTATCGGGGTAAATCAAATTTAAGAAATTCCAGATACTTCTGTTCATATTTTTTAAAATAAATTATTTGATTTTATCAATTTATTAGTTAAATTTGTTGTTGGCACAAGCTATTGATATTAAGAGGAAAAGAAGGGTGGGACGTGAAAATCAACAGGATTGTATTGCAGACATTGACTTTCACATCAGGAACCCAAGGAATAGCGCCAGCTAACCATGGTTCCATCCTTTTATCAGACAGTAGACACGGGAATTATCTCATTAGTAAAGCCCGCTCCTGATTTTCGCACCTCCCTTCCTCCTCTTATTTTTTTGTCTTCTTTCTGAAATTAAATCACTGAATTATTTTATTTACAATTCATTACGATTTTGCCCGTATGATATCATGATCACGATACCGATATTTTTAAAATAGATTATCTTTGAAAGTTTTCCAGGAAAGGGGAGTTTTGAATCCGGAGATATGAAAACCTATATTAAAAGGAGGGAGAAGAATAACCGGCTGATAGTTTTTTACAGTGCATGGGGTACGGATGAAAAGATGCTGACACCCCTGTGCAACGATGATGTTGATTTCATCCTCTTCTATAACTATTCCGCGGATGAAGCTCTGATACTGCCCCAGATGAAGAAATATGAGAAAGTGACTCTCATTGCCTGGTCGCTGGGCGTATGGGCAGCTGAGTATCTCTCCATAAAAACAGGCATCAAACCGGATGTGACAATTGCAGTTAACGGCACTCCTCTTCCTGCCCATGAGAATTTTGGCATACCGCTGAAAATAATTGAAGGTACGCTTAATAACATCACCGAGGAATCTATCGGTAAGTTCTATCTGAGAATGTTCGGTGACAAAAAAACATTCGAGGCAAATTCCGGCAGGGTTCCCGGGAGATCACTCAAGTCGCTCCACGACGAACTCAGATGGCTGTATAACCGTATTATGGAACAACATGACCAGGGATTCAAATGGGACTATGCAGTGCTCAGTGAGGACGACAGGGTGTTCCCTTCAAAAAACCTGCAGTCATATTGGGGCAGTCATGCCAAAACAGAAAAAATAATGCTTCCCTTCCCGCATTATTTCTTCCATAAATGGTACTCCTTTTCAGAATTCACGGATTTTGTCGAGGGTTTCAAGCAAAAGAGTGAAGAGCAGCAACGGGAGATTCTCCTGAAGATCAAAGATCTTTGATCAGCATATTATTGCCCGATTTCGCAACCATCCTGTCGAATTTTTCAAGAATCGTTGTAACCTTCTCATAATCTTCATTTTTCGAGATGGTTATCTGGCTCGCTCCTTTCCTGTCCATCCTTGAAAAAACAAAGCTTATCGATAGCTTGTTAATATCGATTGCAGGCTGAAACCTCTGTTCAGTGTTTTCTTCCTGGATAACTGAAACGAGCTCAATGCTGTGAAGATCCTGGAGTATGTCGCGTGCAAGACGAACCGGAATGTTCAGCCCCACTGAAATTTCTTCGGCGCTTAATGGTTTTTCTCCTATGGTGAAATTCCGGATGATCCTCTGCAATATCATGAGCACAAGAGCACGTTTCTGGAAATAGCTGATTTTCAGGGACTGAAATTCCTGCTCGAACCTGTTGATATTCTGGTTGGCGTATGTAAGCTCTGCTCCGATCAGCACGATTATCCAGCTTGATTGCATCCACACAATGAATAATGGCACTGCGGCAAAGCTCCCGTAAATTGCGTTAAGCTTAGTAATGCCAAACTGCAGTTCAAAGTACATCCATTGAAGAAGATGAAGCACCGTACCTGCTATAATACCGGAGATCAGAGCCGGAGTGAATTTCACCTTTGTGTTTGGCATTACAATGAAAAGTATCGTCATAGATACCCAGAACAACAAATAGGGAGCGAACTGGAACAGGAATGTTATCAATGGCTTGAATACTGCAAGTATCCGGGCTTTTTCAATGAAATCAGTCAGGTACCCTGTAACAAAAACTGTAATACTGCTCGACAGGATGATGAAGATCGGAGCAATGAGCAGGAACGTTAGGTAGTCTGTGAATTTCCTGTACCACGGACGACCAACCCTCACCTGCCAGATATGGTTAAACGAATTCTCAATATTTTCAAGCAACGAAACCACTGACCAGAAAAGGACAACAATACCTATTCCGGCAATATAACCGCCTCTTGTCTTCTCAAGTGCGCTTGAGGCATTGTTAAGAAGCCAATCCGTCACCTCTGACTGAAACTGCGAGTTCTCAACAATGGCCTGCTTCAGGTTTTCATCGAGGCCAAAACCTTTTGCGATTGCGAAAGCAATTGCTACAATCGGTACGAGCGAAAGCATCGAGTAAAATGTCAGTGCGGAGGCTCTTAGCTGCACCTTGTCAGTAGAAAATCCCCTGCCTGCAAGCACAAGTATCCTTAACTGCTTATAAAAAAATGATTCCCATTTTGACAGGCCTTTCTTTGGAGAACGCCAGATAACCTCATTGGTCTGCTTTACCTTCTCAATGACCCATTTTACTGGATTTACCATAGAATATCAACGTTTTTCGGCAAGCAAAAAATGTGCAAGCATTATCAAATATACAAAATCATATTGCCTGCGTTATATACGTATGAAATATTATTTCGTATTTTTCATCTTATTTCACTCAGACAATGAAGATTGAGGTACTTGAATTCATCGAAGGAGCAAAGAGGGCTAAAGGTGTATCTGTCATCATAGATGTTTTCAGGGCTTTTTCAGTGGCATGCTATGCTTTCGATGCAGGAGCTGCCAGGGTTATTACAACTTCTGAAGTTGAGGGTGCTTTCAGGTTAAAGGAAAAATACAGGAATTCGATGCTGGCCGGTGAAAGGAAAGAAAAGAAGATCGAAGGATTTGATTTCGGGAACAGTCCAACAGAAATAATCAAGGCCGACCTGAAAGGAAAGACACTTATTCATACCACTTCGGCAGGGACACAGGGACTGGCAAATGCCGTAAATGCAGAGGTCGTGCTAACCGGTAGTCTTGTCAATGCAGGCGCTGTTGCAAATTACATCAATAGCCTTAAACCAGAACATGTCTCCCTTGTTGCAATGGGTTACAGGGCAAATGAATCAGCTGATGAAGACCTGATATGTGCAGAACATATCAAATCGTTGCTTAATGGCAAAGGAGCTGTTGATTCAACGAGAATCAGCAACCTTAGGCATACATCAGGAAAAAGATTCTTCATTCCTGAAAATATTGATTTTTCACCTCCGACCGATTTTTTTCTCTGCACAATGCTCGACAGGTTCGATTTTGTGCTTAAGGCCGTCAGGAGGCCGGATGGAAACATTGAATTATTCAGGATTGATACGTGAATGAAATGCGAATGCTGAAAAATGAAACGTTCAACATGAATATTCGCATTAAAAGAAAGGCAAAACAGGCCGCCTTCTGTGGATCTCGCGGTAAGTGCAGAACATGCAGGTTTTATAAAAGCTGAACAGATTTAGCGAGATCTTATTTGAGTCTAACCTGATCTCCATCCTGTCGCGATATTTAATGAACACGCCTGCAAGTATTCTTGTCAGCCGGAATAATTCAAGCTTATTGTACAGTTTGAGCATCCTGACAGTCTGTGAGAAAGTCTTCTTGTCCGTAACCCTGTCGTAGATGTGGCTCAGGTTCTCTATGCCAAGCTTCGTCTTTGTCAGGAAATCCCTGTTTGATTCAAGACCTTCATGGTAGAGCCCGTTATCAACATGAAGTATTTTGATGCCGGCTTTCTCGAGCTGGTAGCCCATTAAAGTATCCTCATGACCGTACTGCCGCAGTTCCTCATTGAATCTGATTTTCGAAAACACAGATCTTTCAAAAAGCACATTGAAGGTGGAAAAACCTGCATTGGGGTCCTTGTTACGATCAACAGCTTTTTTCTGCTCTTTCATGCGTCCGTATTTCCACCTGAGAAGCTTATCAGGATCACCAGGAGGGCTGTCGCGATACAGAATACCACCGGACAGGACCCTTGCCAGATGCGCCACAGGTATCCATTTTTTTATATAAGCCTCAGCAGTCGAAGGCAGCATGGTATCTGCATCGATAAAGAGGAGATATTCCCCTTTTGCCTCCAGAGCCAGTTTATTTCGCATCGCCGCTCTGCCGATGTTTTTCTCAGAAACTATTACCTTCACACCACTGCCTTCCAGGGAACGGTACTTTTCCCTGTGATCAGGCGCCGAACCATCATCTCCTATAAGTATCTCGATAAGCTCCGGTACAATATCCATCGCACCTTTCATGCTATGGACAAGGGCAATTATATCGTAATCTTTTACCGGTATTAACAGAGATATCGTCATTTCAGGGTCAGGCTTATTCAATCAAATGTACTATTTTTTAAATAAATTCCATTCATGAACTTTGGCAGGGAAATTGCATTAGTTAATTTTGTAACTATAAACTGATCTGAATGAGAAAATTTTTCCAGGTCCTATTCTTATTGTTTCTTCCCATCCTGCTTCATGCACAACAAAAAAACGGTTACCTCATTGACGTTACAATTCGTGGTCTTTCCGATTCCGCGATTTATCTTGGTTACCATTTTGGGGATAAGCAATACCTTAAAGATACCATAAAGCTCGACAAGGCGGGAAAGGGTGTGTTCACCGGCAACGAGGCTCTTCCCCAGGGAATTTACCTGGTTGTCCTGCCTGGAAAGAAATATTTCGAGGTTCTTCTTTCTGAAGATCAGAATTTCTCGCTCGACTGTTCATACAATGATTATATCGGTACTTTGAAATTCGTTGGATCGACAGAAAATACGGCATTTCTTGCTTATCAGCGAAAATGGGTGACAATGCAGCAACATGCAGGATCGCTGTCAAAAAGAATACAAAATAATAAGGCAAATAAGGATTCATTGAACATACTGCTTCCTTTGCAGAAGTCTGAAGAAGCGGACATGAAAGCATATCTCAG
>JBLNAO010000233.1:0-7353 GCA_050259395.1 Chloroflexota bacterium | reverse complement strand
GACGGGTATTTTTCGACTATTTTGCTGCAAAATTCGAAAGTCTGGTCAGGACTAAGTACTCCAAGCGTGTCGGGCAGCATGAATCTTTCAATCTTCTCATTCTGCAGAGAGTCTATCATGAAAAAGACATAGTCGGGTGAGTTGATCATCCCGTTTGACCAGTCCTCCAGGTAGATGTTAACCTCCATGTCGAGGTTCTGCGCTTTGCAGATAATCTCCTTTATGTCGCTCACATGCTTTTCAGGGGTCTTCCTCAACTGTTTCTCAAGATGCCTGAGTGAACCTTTGCAAAGAAGGTTAATGACCCTTCCGCCGGCATCGTGAATCCATTTCAGGGAAGTGTCACCATCGACAAAGCCTAGTACTTCCACTTTCCTGTGGAGGTTATTGTGCCTTGCCCAATCAGTGATCTGCTTAAGAGCTTCGAATTCACCTTTTGAAACCCTGGCTGAAGCAACTTCTATGCGGTCGACCTGCAGCTCTTTCAGCAGCATTTTTGCTATGTGCAGCTTTTCGACCGGTGAATATGATACCCCCTGTGTCTGTTCTCCGTCCCTCAGGGTCGTATCCATTATTTCAACTCTCATTTCAGTGTGCTTTTATTTGTCTCATAACCAAGTATTTCACTCTTCATGCCAAGGAGAAAATCAATATCATCGAGCCCTTTCAGGAGGCACTCCTTCTTATATGGATTGATATTAAACCTAACGGATTCTCCCGTCTTCAGGATTGTGATTGTCTGTTTCTCAAGATCTATTTTTATCCTGGATGCTGGCTCGGCAATGCTCAGGTCCATAAGTTTTTTCAGGAAATCTTCAGGTACGACGATCGGGAGTAACCCGTTATTCAGTGCATTGTTAGTGAAGATATCCGCAAAGAAGCTTGAAACAACTGCCCTGAAGCCGTAATCGAAGATTGCCCATACGGCATGCTCCCTGCTCGATCCGCTGCCGAAATTTTTCCCTGCCACAAGCACCTTGCCTTCATACGCAGGGTTGTTCAGGATAAATTCACTGTTCTTTTCACCTTTTTTGCCGTAACGCCAGTCGCGGAAAAGATTATCGCCGAAGCCTGCTCTTGCGGTTGCACTGAGGAATCTTGCCGGGATTATCTGGTCGGTATCCACATTCTCGAGCGGCAGAGGCACGCATGAGGTTTCAAGTATATCGAATTTGACTTTTGCCATTTAATTTTTCTTTTTCTCGTTTAACAGTTCCCTCGGATCGGTTATCTTCCCTGTGATGGCTGCCGCAGCTGCCGTGAGAGGGCTGGCGAGCAATGTCCTGGCGCCCGGTCCCTGCCTTCCTTCGAAATTCCTGTTCGATGTTGAAACTGCATATTTACCTGCAGGGATCTTATCCTCATTCATTGCAAGGCATGAAGAACAGCCTGGTTGCCTCACCTCGAACCCTGCCTCCTCGTATATTTTAATGAGTCCTTCTGCTATCATCTGTTCTTCGACTCTTTTTGAACCGGGAACGACAAGGGCAACCACTTTCCTGGATTTTTTTCTTCCTTTTATAAGACTTGCAAATGCCCTGAAGTCTTCAATCCTGCCGTTTGTACAGCTGCCGATGAATACATAATCTATTGGCCTGCCAAGTAATTTTTCACCCGGTTTGAATCCCATGTATTCGAGCGATTTAAGGTATGAAGCAGTGGCTTTGCCGTTATGACTGTCTGTGATGGGGATGGAATCATCCACTGCCATTCCCATGCCCGGATTTGTGCCATAAGTTATCATCGGCTTTATTGCTGCGGCATCGAAAGTAAGATCGCTGTCGAATGCTGCATCGGGATCGCTCTTTAATTTTTTCCATTCAGCTATGGCCATGTCCCTGTCGAGAACACCATGAAGCGAAGGAAGGCCCCGGAGATATTCGAATGTGGTCTCATCGGGAGCTATCAAGCCGCCTCTTGCACCCATCTCTATACTCATGTTGCAGATTGTCATCCTGCCTTCCATGCTCAGAGACCTGATCGCGGAACCGCAGTACTCAACAAAATAGCCTGTTGCACCGCTTGCGGAGATCTGCGAAATGATATACATTATTATATCCTTGGCGGTCACACCCTGTCCGAGCTTCCCGTTGATCATCATCCTCATCCTGCGCGGTTTCGGCTGAACGATGCACTGCGATGCAAGCACCATTTCAACCTCGCTTGTCCCGATGCCGAAAGCGATCGTCCCGAATGCGCCATGGGTCGACGTGTGACTATCGCCGCAGACAATAGTCATTCCGGGAAGGGTGAAACCAAGCTCGGGGCCGATAACGTGCACAATCCCGTTTTTGGGATCATTGAGCCCGTAAAATGCGATGCCATGCTCCCTGCAGTTCTCTTCAAGCCTGGCAACCTGCGTTCTCGAAAGCTCCTCCCTTATGGGAAGGTGCTGGTCTTTTGTCGGTGTGTTATGATCGGCCGTGGCAATGGTCTTGCCGGGCCTGAATACAGTTATGCCTCTGTTTTTCAGGCCGTTAAAAGCCACGGGGCTCGTCACTTCATGAATATAGTGTCTGTCTATGTACAGCACATCCGGCCCGTTGTCAATTCTCCGGACAACGTGACTGTCCCAGATTTTGTCGAAAAGTGTCTTTGATTCCAATCCTATTGTTATTGATCTCTGTGCAACTCTGTGACTTCTCTGTATTCTCTGTGTAACAATGATATTAATATTACACAGAGGTTCACAGAGGACCACAGAGGTTCACAGAGGGTTAATTAATTTTTGCGAGTGCATCTATGAATGCTTCCACGGATGCTGTTATTATATCGGTGTTTGCTGAAAATCCGTAATAAGTTTTTCCTTCATACTCAACCTGTATGTGGACTTTCCCAAGGTCATCGCTGCCTCTTGTTATGGCCTGGATAAGGAATTCCTCGAGATGAACTGTTTTGCTGATCAGCTGACGTACCGCAGAGAATGCTGCATCTATGGGGCCATTACCTGTGGCAGTGGCAAAATGCACTTCCCCGTTCATCTTCATTCCGACTGTTGCTGTCGGTATAAGCGATTTTCCGCAGGATACCTGCAGCAGGTCGAGCTTCATTGATTTTTCGCCGTTGAAAACAGCTCCGGCCAGTATCCTGACATCCTCATCGTTGATCTCTTTTTTCTTGTCAGCAAGCAGAAGGAATTTATGGTAAATATCATCAAGTTCATCCTTTCCGAACCTGAAACCCAGGAGTTCGAGCCTGTGATTGAGCGCTGCCCTGCCGCTTCGTGCAGTCAGAATGATCGATGATTCCTTTATTCCAACTTCCACAGGATCTATTATCTCGTAATTCTCCCTGTTTTTCAGAACACCGTCCTGGTGAATGCCTGATGAATGCGCAAATGCATTTCTTCCGACAATAGCTTTGTTTGCCTGCACGGGCATGCTCATCAGGGATGATACCAGCTTGCTTGTGCTGTAAATCAGCTTCGTATTGACGTCTGTTCTAAGGTTGAGATCGTGATGACTCTTTATGATCATTGCAATTTCCTCGAGTGAGGTGTTTCCGGCTCTCTCACCGATACCATTAATAGTCACCTCAACCTGGCGTGCACCGTTAATGATACCCATCATTGTATTGGCTGTTGCCATGCCAAGATCGTTATGGCAATGCGTTGATATGATTGCCTTATCGATGTTCGGCACATTTTCAATAAGGTACCTGATCTTTTTTCCGTATTCTTCAGGCAGGCAGTATCCGGTAGTGTCGGGGATGTTTACAACGGTGGCTCCGGCTTTTATTACGGCCTCAATGACGCGTGCAAGGTACTCATTCTCGCTCCTCCCTGCGTCTTCCGCATAGAACTCAACATCATCGGTAAATTTCCTGGCATATTTAACCGCATCGGAGGCTCTCCGTATGATCTCTTCCGGGGTAGTCCTGATTTTGTGCTCGATGTGGAAAGGGGAGGTTCCTATTCCGGTGTGTATCCTTTTTCTCTTTGCATACTGAAGCGCTTCGGCAGCCACTTCAATATCCTTCTTCACTGCCCTTGTCAATCCGCAGATCACGGGGTTGGATACCGCCTTTGAGATCTCGACCACCGACTTGAAATCGCCCGGGCTGGAGATTGGAAAACCGGCTTCAATTACATCGACACCAAGCGCTTCGAGTGCCTGGGCTACTTCAATCTTTTCAATTGTGTTGAGCTGACATCCGGGCACCTGTTCGCCATCCCTGAGGGTAGTATCGAAAATAATTACCTTTTGGTCCATATTATAGATTTATTTTTAGGGTTACTTACTTGATAGGCCTGAGTTTCCTCACGGCAGCGCCTGCTCTCCAGATCTCTGAGTTTCCGAGTTCCTTAAGCTCATTATCCAGAACTTCCTTGTAATTGGGGGCGCCGGTGGATTTAAGAACTCTCACGCATTCCTCTCCTGATTTCACCTTACTGTAAAGTTCGGTGAAAACGGGAAGCGTTGCAGCTTTGAATTTTGGTCTCCAGTCGAGGGCTCCGCGTTGTGCCGTTGCGCTGCAATTGGCATACATCCAGTCCATGCCTTTTTCATCGACAAGACGGATGAGGCTCTGTGTAAGCTCTTCAACAGTTTCGTTGAAAGCTTCCGAAGGGCTGTGCCCGTTCTCACGGAGAACCTGGTACTGTGCATCCATAATACCTGCCAGTGCTCCCATAAGAACACCCCGTTCGCCCGTAAGATCGCTATACACTTCACTTTCGAAGGTAGTGGGGAAGAGGTAGCCTGAACCGATCGCAATACCAAGGGCAAGTGTGCGCTCTTCTGCTCTGCCGGTGAAATCCTGGAAAACAGAATAGCTCGAATTGATTCCGGCACCTGCAAGGAAGTTCCTCCTGACTGAAGTTCCTGAGCCTTTCGGAGCAACGAGGATCACATCAACATCGGCAGGAGGGATTACTCCTGTATGTTCCTTATATGTTATCGAGAACCCATGAGAAAAATAAAGGGCATCACCTTTTTTAAGATGCGGCTTGATCTTTGGCCAGAGTATTCTCTGTGCGGCGTCTGAAACAAGGTACTGCAGGATGGTTCCTTTTTCAGCGGCTTCCTCGACCGTGAATAATGTTTTTCCGGGAACAAAACCGTCTTTTATTGCCTTGTCCCAGTCTGCCTTGAACTCAGGTGCCTGTCCGATAATGACACTGATGCCGTTATCTTTCATATTCAGTGCCTGTGCAGGTCCCTGCACACCGTAACCTATTATTGCAACGACTTCATTTTTAAGAACTTCACGTGCTTTGGAAAGGGGGAATTCTTCTCTTGTCACTACATTTTCTGTTACGCCGCCGAAATCAATTTTTGCCATGGTATTTAATATTTAATGTTATGAATGTTTGTTTTCAGTTTTTAGTTATTTCTACGTTCAACTCCTCCCTTACCCTGTTGGCTTCGTCCATTTCCTTCAGGTAGGCATTGAGCTCTTTCACCTGCCTGGTAACGGCAACCCTTCCGGATCGTGCGAACTGCAGGACACCATAAGGTTCGAGCTGTGACAGCAAACCGGCGATTTCCGATTTGTGGCCGGTCTTCTCCAGCACCATGTACTCGGGCGAAACTTCAATCACCCTTGCACTGAATGATCTTACTATACTGTCGATAACGTTGCCGGTCATCAGTCCCTTTGTGGTTACTTTATAAAGTGCAATCTCCTGGTAAATGATCTCATCGGAAGTATGAACGAATACTTTCAGAACGTCGACAAGCTTTTCCATCTGCTTTGCCACTTTCTGGATCAGCTCGTTTGATGTTTTCACGACAAGCGTTATAAGGTGAACACCTTTAACCACTGATTCGGAAGCGGTTATGCTTTCTATGTTTATCTGCCTCCTTGTGAGAATGATTGTAAGCTGGTTCAGGATGCCTATATGATTTTCAGAGAATACTGATATTGTGAATTCGTGTTTCATGATTCGTTGCTTAAAAAGTTACTTTCCGCCTATGAAGCTTAGTAGATTAATCTTACTTCCGATACTGATGAGCCTGGTTCAACCATCGGCAGCACATTACCTTCCTTCTCAATTGTTATTTCAAGGAAATATGGTCCTTCCGATTCGATCATCTCCTTCAGGCTGCCTGAAAGATCTTCTCTTGAAGAAACCTTCTTTGCGGGAATTTTGTAAGCCGAAGCAATCATTACAAAGTCCGGATTGACAAGCTCCGTGGAGGCATATCTCTTTGAAAAGAACATGTCCTGCCACTGTCGCACCATTCCAAGGAAGCTGTTATTGAGAACGACGATCTTTAAGGGAATATTATAATGAAGTATGGTTCCGAGTTCCTGGATCGTCATCTGGAGACCGCCATCGCCAAGGAAGGTGATCACCTTTTTGCCAGGTGCACCAATTGCTGCGCCTATACCTGCCGGAAGGCCGAATCCCATTGTCCCCATGCCACCCGATGTAACAAGCGAGTTGGGGTTTTTGAATGAATAGTACCTTGCCGCATACATCTGGTTCTGACCTACATCAGTAACGATCACTGCTTCACCATGTGTTATGTCGGAAACAAGCTTCACAACTTCACCCATCTTTATGGCACCATCAACCGGTGCGACATCAGGTTTGATGACCTTTTCGCGTTCAGCCTTGTCGAGTATCCTGAATTCCCTTATCCATTTCTCAAATGAATTCTTGTTTACAAGCTGGAGGAGATGTTTAAGAGCGTCTTTTGCATCGCTGTGGATCTCGACATCCACCTGTACATTCTTGTTTATTTCAGCTTCATCGATCTCAATATGAATTATCGAGGCTTTCTTTGCATATTTCTTCAGGTTGCCGGTGACCCTGTCGTCGAAACGCATTCCTACGGCGATGATAAGGTCGGCTTCATTTGTAAGCATGTTAGGCCCGTAGTTTCCGTGCATTCCGAGCAACCCGGTAAACAACCTGTGATCGGAAGGAAAAGCCGATAGGCCGAGAAGCGTCAGTGCAACCGGAATTCCGGTCTTTTCTGCGAATTGCTTTAATTCTTCTTCGGCATGTGCAATAAGAACACCATGCCCGGCGAGTATGAGCGGCTTTTCGCAATGGTTGATCATTATCGCTGCCGATTCAAGGGCTTTGAAGTTAAGCTTTCGATAAGGATTGTAGCTTCTTATGTAATTGCATTTGACATATCTGAAAGCAAGCTTTTCGATCTGGGCATCTTTAGTTATATCCACAAGGACAGGCCCTGGGCGGCCTGATTTTGCTATGTAAAATGCTTTCGCAAGGGTTTCAGGGATGTCTTCCGCTTTTTTTACCTGGCAGTTCCATTTTGTGACAGGCATTGAAACGCCTATGATATCAGTTTCCTGGAAGGCATCGGTTCCGATGAGGCTCGAGACAACCTGTGCGGTAATGAACACTGTCGGGACGGAATCGAGATATGCATTTGC
>JBLNAO010000232.1:0-9627 GCA_050259395.1 Chloroflexota bacterium | reverse complement strand
CAAATGCAAACGGCGGAGAGGCACGGCATATAACCACTCATGAAGGGCTTGAACTTTTCCCGAAAATTTCTCCTGACGGAAAATGGATTGCTTTCTCGGGAGAGTATTCCGGCACCAGGCAGGTGTTCGTCATTCCTTCCAGCGGCGGCGTTCCGAGGCAGCTTACCTGGTACAATTCAGTAGGAGTGATGCCTCCTCGCGGCGGTTGGGACAATGTTGTCCTCGACTGGACTCCCGACAGCAAACAGATCCTCATACGGGCCAACAGGACATCATTCGGCGAGCGCCAGGGTAAATACTTTTTAGTTAGTATGGATGGAGGACTTGAAAAACCTCTTCCAATCGTAAACGGAGGCTTCGGTGCTCTTTCACCTGATGGCTCAAAAATTGTTTTCACACCAGTCGACCGTGAATTCCGCAACTGGAAGAGGTATAAAGGCGGACGTGCCACTGACCTGTGGATATACGATCTTAAAGCTAACACTTCAGAACAGATCACAAATTTTGCCGGCACTGATCAGCTGCCCGTATGGACCGGCGAAAATATCTTCTTTTCATCGGACCGCGATCTTAAGCTGAATATCTGGCAATACAATGTTTTAACAAAGGAAACAAAGCAGATCACGAACCATGCTGAATTTGATGTGATGTGGCCTTCAGGAAACGGCGACCAGCTTGTTTATGAGAATGGGGGATATCTGTGGAAGCTCGATCTGAAAAGCGGCCGGGATGAAAGGATTAAAATCAACATCAGCTTCGACAACCCGAACCTTGTACCTTATTATAAGAGCGTAATTTCCAACATTCACAGCTTTGCAATTTCTCCTTCAGGGAAGCGTGCCCTTTTCGATGCACGCGGTGATATCTTCTCTGTACCGGCAGAAAACGGCATGACTGCGAACCTCACTGAAAGCCAGGGTGTGCGCGAAATCTTTCCTGCCTGGTCGCCCGATGGTAAATACATTTCATATTACTCCGATGCAAGCGGTGAATATGAGCTGTACCTTCTCGAAAACAACAAAGGATCAAAGCCAAGGCAGGTAACAACCGGCTCTTCAGCATGGAAGTACCAGCCAACATGGTCGCCGGACAGCAAATACCTTCTTTTTTCAGACAGAACTCTCAAACTTCGCATGGTTGAGGCTTCAACAGGAAAGATCTCCGATATCGCCCAGGGTTACGCGCAGGAAATCAGGAGCTACAGCATTTCGCCGGATTCGAAATGGATTGCTTATTGCAGGGAAGGTGAGAACATGGAATCTGCCATTTGGCTGTACGATGTCGCCACAGGAAAATCCAGACAGGCGACCGGTGGAGTATTTGCCGATGACAACCCCGTATTCAGCCATGACGGTAATTACCTTTTTTTTACATCGAACCGCGACTTCAACCTGTCATTCTCAAGCTTCGATTTCGACTATGTATATAACAGGGCCACAAGGATTTATGCTGTTGCACTTTCAAATAAAAGCCCTAAGCTTTTCAAGGACAAAAACGATGTCGAACCCATAAAACAGGAAGCCCCTGTTGTTAAACCCGAAGTTCCGGCTAAGGATAAGAAAGGCAACGCTGTACCTGTGGCAGAACCAAAAAAGGAGATGAGCGTTGTTGTGGAGTTTGAAGGTCTGAATGACAGGATATCAGCCCTTCCGGGTGAAGCTGGTGAATACAGTATACTTGGAGCTGTCGACGGAGGACTCATTTATATCACCGATGGCAAGCTCATGAAATTCAACATCAACGATGAAAAAGCTGAGGAGATACTCCCAGGTGTCGTCAGTGCAACTTTATCAGCAGATGGTAAAACTGCGCTTTATTCAGGGGGAGGCGAATATGGAATAATCAAGTTGACTCCGGGCCAGAAAGCAGGAGCAGGAAAGCTTAACCTGAGCGGTCTCGAAATGAAGATAGATCCTGCAAAGGAATGGAACCAGATCTATGTCGATGCCTGGCGCATTGTCAGAGATTATTTTTATGTTTCAAACCTTCACGGCGTCGACTGGAAGGAGGTACGGGACAGGTACAACGCACTTCTTCCTTCAGTCAGTCATCGAGCTGACCTCGACTATATATTAAATGAGGTTGTTGCAGAAATAAATGCCGGCCATACCTATGTTGACTGGGGTGATTTCGAGAGGCCGAAAAGAGTGGAAAACGGGCTTCTCGGGGCTGACTTCACAGCAGATCTTTCAGCAGGACGTTACCGGATTACAGATATTTACCGCGGTGAGAACTGGACTCCTTCGCGGCGATCGCCGCTTACCGAGCAGGGAGTCGACGTGAAAGAAGGCGACTACCTGATCAGCATCAACGGAAAAAATATTACCACTGCGGATAACCCGTACATGTTCCTCGAGAATACAGCTGCAAAGACCATCGAGATAACTGTGAACAGTAGGCCTGTTGCCGAAGGAGCCCATTCATCCCTGGTGAAGCCGACTTCAACGGAGCTTGAGCTGATGTACCTGAAATGGGTTGACGAAAGAAGGGCGATGGTTGACAAGCTCTCCGGAGGAAGGATAGGATACATTCATGTACCGAATACCTCGACTCAGGGTAATAAGGAGCTTTTCCAGGGCATGTACGCTTACTATAACAAGGAAGCTCTCATCATCGATGACAGGTATAACGGGGGAGGGTTCATACCAGACAGGATGGCTGATCTTCTCGACAGGCATACGCTCGTTTACTGGCACCGCAACGGGCTTGTTCCCTCAAAATCACCGGCAATTGCCCATGATGGTCCCAAGGTGATGCTCATCAATGGTTATTCAAGCTCCGGAGGAGATGCATTTCCATATTTCTTCAGGAAGATGGGGCTTGGCAAGCTTATCGGAACGCGCACCTGGGGAGGACTTGTGGGTATTTCAGGAAATGCACGTCTTGTGGATGGCGGCTATGTTTCGGTGCCGCAATTCGGGATCTTCGATAAGGAAGACGGCTGGATAATAGAGGGAGTTGGTGTTTATCCCGACATTGAAGTTGTCGATCGTCCGGAACAGCTGGCAAAAGGCATTGATCCTTCCATTGAAAAGGCTGTGGAGGTACTCCTTCAGCAGCTGAATGGCAAACCGGCTCCGGAGATCAGGCAACCGGCTGTGCCCGACAGGTCAAAATGGAGGGAAAACATGTAACCAGTTACTGTTTTTCCATTGTTTTTGCTTAATTTTAAGGTTTAAACCCTTAATAATGAAAAAACAAGCCTTTTTTTCAGTTGCATTAATGTTTGTAATGACTCTCAGCCTTAACGCTCAGAAAACGGTAGATTTCACGTACCGGTACCCGGTTAAACCGGTGTCTTATACAAACTCTGAAAACATTCATCAGACGCTCGACATACAGGGCCAGTCGATGGATGTATACGTCTCCGGTTTCATGGCATGCAATGTCAGGGCAGCGGGAAATAATGGAAACAAAGTTAATGTTACTGTCACTGTCGACACACTGGCGCAGACAATCGATTCCCCCCAGGGTGTGATGGGTGGAGGGATAAGCGAAGCTAAAGGTAAGGCTTTCGACCTTGTTCTCATGCCAAATGGCAAAGTAGCGGATATTTCAGGAGCAAAGAATACGACATATACAATACCGGGACAGGGACCGGGCAATTTCTCCACTTCATTCGCTGATTTTTTCCCGGTTCTGCCTTCGGGAAAAGTGAGCCAGGGTTACACCTGGACATCTGTTGATACTGTCAGCACTGATACAGGCCCGAACACACAGGTGACAATCATCAACGCCGAGAATAAATTTGAAGGGTTTGAAGAAGTCAACGGAGTAAACTGTGCAAAGATAACCAGTGCTTCAACCGGCACAAGCAATATGAGGAACCAGGTCCAGGGAATGGACATGAGGACTACAGGCAACTTCACCGGTAATTCGACAACATATTTTTCTCCTGAATCAGGATATTTCATTAAGTCCGTCTCCAATATCAAGATGACAGGTAATGTCGAGATGCCAAACGAAGGTTATTCCTTCCCGGTTGTAATTGATATCGTTGAAACCACTGAAACCAGGAAGTAAGGTTCTCAGTTCCGTACGCTGATCACTATCCCGCTGACGGGGGTCCTGCCTTTGGTACTGAGGCTTGCTGGTTTTGTATATTCCTTCTTGTCACGGAATAATTGAATGTAATAGAGCCCTTCCTTTTTGAATGTAAGAGGAATATTATAAGAATTGCCTTTCCTGTATTTTGCAAGATCCCAGGCATATAGCTGCACAAACTGCTCCTTTGTGAAATCATCGTAACTTCCTTTCGATGAGATCTCCTTAGGCTTCATGGGTGAAGGAAATTTTTCATAATATACTATCATGAAATAAAGATAGTTCTGACCGTCCGTCCTCACAGTAATGTCAGTATTTGCTCCAGGCCGTACCTCTGATGGGATATTGGCAAATTCGAGATACCTGTCGATAAACTCTTCATAATACCTGAACTGCTTCCCTGAGAGACAATACCCTATTCCGACAAAGTTGTGATCTTTGCCGATAACGGTCTGTTTGTGCCCATCATTCGGCGCTCTTTCTTTCATGAAAGTGTCATGTCCGGTTTTCATCATGGAAGAGATTGTATAAGGCTTATTTTCATAATCTTCCGATGACCATTCGCCGTATGCATTTTCCGATACGTGATCGTACCCTCCCGTAAAACCATATCTTTGGTAAGGTTTCTCACCTGCAGTGTTCCAATGCCCGACGAAATTGTTCTGAGCTGCTTCCGCGGCCATCTTGTTTGCAACACGTGATGCCAGTATATCGAGCTTAACAGGTTTGGCGTTAAATCTTTTCCTGCTGCGGTTGATATTATCAAGCTGCTGAAGCTTCATCTCCAATGCATTTCTGTCGTCTTTGAATTCCTCAAGCCTCTTCTCGGCATCGTTAAGCTTAATGTAGTACTCAATATCATCGGACTGTGATGAGATGGGCAGTATCGAATGCGGGATGCAAGCAATTATGACTATTATGAAAACGAATATCCTTATCTGTTTCCAGGTTTTCCTGAACATATCTTCCCCCCATATTGTTTAAGCTGTAAAATTAACTCATCATTATGAAAAAAATCAAATCAATCATTCTTTTATTAATGGCATTCTCTGTTACAGCCCTCGCTCAAACCGGATTTTACGGTTTCAGGGTAAAGACAATTGATGGTAATGATTTCGATTTCAGCACTCTTAAAGGAAAAAAAGTGATGATCGTGAACACTGCTTCAAAATGCGGATTTACTCCTCAGTACAAGGAGCTTGAAGCTCTGTTTGAAAAATACCGGGATCAGCTTGTCATTATCGGTTTTCCGGCAAATAATTTTGCAAGCCAGGAGCCCGGTTCAAATGAAGAAATCAGAAAATTCTGCACGGATAATTACGGGGTCACATTCCCGATGATGAGCAAGGTTTCTGTAAAAGGCAATGATATGTCGCCTGTGTATAAATGGCTGACTTCAAAAGAGCTTAATGGGATGAAGGACAGTGAGGTTTCCTGGAATTTCCAGAAATATCTTATCGATGAGAACGGAAAACTTGTCGATGTTCTGGACCCAAAGGTAAAACCTGATTCTGAAAAAGTTTTAGCCTGGATTTCGGAGTAACATACTTTGTTTGTTTTGACATGTTTGTCGAGGCTGTCCCCTGCTCAGGAACAGCCTCGTTCTTTTTAAGTTGATATTGTAAGTATGTTTCCGGTCTTGTTCACCGGGTAGCTTTCGAGTGGTGCAGGAGCCGGTCCTACCAGGACGCTGCCTGTGGTGCTGTATTCCGAACCATGACAGGGACACTGAATTTTATTGGCTGTGCCGTTATAACCAACCGTGCAGCCCTGGTGGGTACAGATACTCGAGAGCGCAATAAAGCCGGTACCGGTGTTTGCCACAAGAATGGACTGAACGATCTTGCTGCTGCCTGCATTGTTCAAGGCTGCATTTTCAGGCAGGGAAAGATCGATTGTAATGTTTTGCCCGGGTTTGGGTCCGGGAGGTGTAGGGTCTGCTCCATTATCCTTGGAACAACTTTGCAGTACTGATGGGGCCAGAAATAACACTGTACCACCCAGTACAAGTTTCTGTAAGGAGTCTCTTCTGTTCATAAAGGTTGTTTGATTAGAATGATTCTAAATAAAACAATCCAATACGGAATTTGTTTAAGAAAGCTTAACCCTTTCCCTGGAGGATGTCTTAAAAGTCAATTTGTATGGTGTTTTTCCTTAGTGTTCCTTTATGCAGTACTTTGTGTCCTTTGTGGTTCTATTATTTACACTTACCACGAATGGACACGAAGGTTAAACGAAGGTTCACAAAGGGACTTTTGAGACAAACTAATGGTAATACGCTCTTTTCCAATTAGCCGAATGGCCTGTCAGAAAACACCCGGCACAAACATCCGGGTTTCCTTCATGTACTGCCGGTATTCATCCCCGAATTTTGCAATCATCTCACCCTCCTCGATGCGTGAGGTGATGTATACGGCAATCATGTTAACCAGTCCAAGCGCGATCTGAATCGTCCCGGGGTTCTTCAGCATGATGCCTGTTCCGAGAAGGAAGACTGAGAGGTAAAGGGGATGCCTGATGAAGCCATAAATCCCGGATTTTACCAGCACTGAAGTATTTTCGAAATTGATTTCAGGTTTGCCTTTTCTTTTCAGCAGGAGATAGCCTGAAACCACCGGATAGATTGATGCCAGGAGAAATATCCAGGATAATGACTGGTTCCATGAAAATGGGTCTTTGAACCATTTATCGTAGTTCAGGAGAAAAAGCACGAAAACGCTTTCGAAGGCAAAAAACCGGGAGACGCCATGGTACCTTTTGTATTTTATAGAAAGGAACCATGAGAAAAGAATGATGAAGATTGTTCCGGCACCAAGTACTGTATAATTCATAACAGTCTATTTGTCAGCTGATTTCACTTGTGCTTCGGTTTTTTCGCCCGCCTTTTTCAGGTAGTTATACACCTCTGTCTGTGAGCGAATCTCTTTTTTCTCGCGTTTCACAAACTCGTTCGACAGTTGTGCGTCAAGCTTTCGCGCCTTGACATTGTCCTTCCACTGAAGAAGAAAGATATCTTTCATCTCCTTCCGTATGCTTTCATCGAAAACAGGACAGGTCACCTCGATGCGGTGTTCTATGTTCCTCGTCATCAGGTCAGCAGAAGAAATAAAATATTCCTCATCGCCGCCATTGTGGAATATCATGAACCGGGTATGCTCGAGAAACCTGTCGACAATGCCTATCGCCCTGATATTCTCACTCATGTCCTTCACGCCGGGTACAATAGAGCTCATCCCTCTTATTATCAGTCTGATGTTCACACCGGCCTTGCTGGCTTCATATAGCTGACCGATCACCTCTGAATCCGTAAGATTATTGAGCTTCAGGTAAATAAAGGCCTTCCTGCCTGCCTTTGCAAACTTAATTTCATTCTCAATCAGTAATGTTGTCTTATTCCTGAGCAGGAAAGGGGAGAGGATGAGATGATAGTAATTTTCCTTCTTGTAATTGGCATTGAAAAAGTTGAAGGCCTTGAGGACCTCGTTTGTAATCTTCTTGTTGGTGGTGAGGAGCAGGTGATCTGTGTAAATTCTTGCCGTATCTTCATTGAAGTTGCCCGTCCCCACGGCGGCATACCTTTGGGTGGAATCATTTTTCACCCTGGTAATCAGGCAAAGCTTGGAGTGGACTTTTAGTCCGGGCACACCGTAGATAACCTTCACGCCTTCATTCCTAAGCTTGTTGCCCCACAGGATGTTAGCCTCCTCATCGAACCTGGCCTGCAGCTCAACAACTGTTGTTACTTCCTTCCCGTTTCTCACGGCATTCATCAGGGCATTTATTACGCTTGAGTTCCTCGCGAGCCTGTAAAGGGTTATCTCAATCGAGGTGACAAAAGGATCGATTGATGCTTCCCTCAGCAGGTCAATGAAATGATCGAACGGGTGATAAGGGAACATCAGCATTATGTCCTTTTTGTTGATGGATGAAAGGATGCTTTTCCCGGGTTGGATGTCACGATGTGTTATAGGCACAAGCGGTTCATAATAGAACTTCTTCTTTCCCAGGTTGGGAAACTTCATGAAGTCCTTGAAGTTATGATACCTGTTTGCGGGAATTGTGACATCTGCAGGACCGAAATTCAGTTTCTTTGTAAGTATCTTCAGCAGGTCTTTTGGCATATCGCGGTCGTAGATGAATCTCGTGGGAGATCCCCATTTGCGCTGCTCGAGACTTTTCTCGAGCTTATCGATATAACTCTCCGAAATATCGTCGGCTATGTCGAGCTCCGCATCTTTAGTCAGCTTTATTGTGTGGGCCGATACCTCGTCGAAATCGAAAAGGAAGAACACATCCCTGAGTCCTGAACGGATCACGTCATCCAGGAACATTATGTATTTATCGTCTCCTGCTTCGGGAAGAACTATAAACCTTGGCAATACATCCGTCGGCACCTCGAGAAGGGCAAACCTCTTCTTGTCGCTTCCCTTTTTAACAAGGCAGATAGCCAGGTAAATTGCATCGTCGGTGAGGTTCGGCAGGTCAGTGTCCTTGCCAATCAGGAAAGGCATGAGCCTGGTGCGCACCTCTTTATGGAAAAACCTTTGAACGAACTCAGCCTGTTCCGGGTTAAGCTCTTTCTCGTTGACGAAATGGATCCTGTGTTTTTCAAGCTCTTTCAGGAGATCCGAATAGATCTTTTCGAACTTCTCGTTCTGCGAAAGGACTATCTGGTGGATATTCTTCAATGTGGCTTTTGCATTGTATCCGAGGATATCCTTTGACTTTTCACCGATATGCGAAAGACGTTTCAGAGTAGCAACCCTCACCCTGAAATATTCATCGAGGTTGTTTGAGTAAATTCCAAGGAACTTAAACCGCTCCACCAGTGGAACGTCTTTATTATCAGCTTCCTGTAAAACCCTCTCGTTGAATGACAGCCAGCT
Source organism: Chloroflexota bacterium (assembly GCA_050259395.1). Taxonomy (GTDB): domain Bacteria; phylum Bacteroidota; class Bacteroidia; order Bacteroidales; family VadinHA17; genus LD21. The sequence continues at coordinate 697 of JBLNAO010000232.1, read as the reverse complement.
GATCTCCTTGGGAATATATGTCTTGCCCATTTATTTGGAAGGTTTGAGGAAATACTCGAGCTTCCCGCTTCCTTTTGTTACTCCTGCCCATTTGTCGGTTTCGAATGAAAGGCATACGACACCGGTCTTTGGCACCGGACCGCAGCCTGCCTTCGACAATTTATCGGGCATATCGGTGAATGCCGGGTTGTGCCCGAACAGGGTAATCGTTTTCACGTCGTCGCTTATTCCGGACAGTATCGTCATCAGCTTTTCAAGGCCGGCGGTGAAATAAAGCCCGCTGTTCAACACTATGCTGTCATAGTTCGCGCCTGCTTCACCAGCAAAGATCAGGGCCGTTTCAAGAGCCCGGAAGGCAGGACTTGAGATTATCAGCCCCGGTGATAGCTCTTTTTTCAGGAACATTTGCGCCATCTGCCTGGCTACTTTTTTGCCTCCGGGTGTCAGTGATCGTTCGAAATCGGAAAGTCCCGGAATTTCTTCCTCCGGTTCGGCTTTTGCATGCCGTACAAAAATGAGTTTTTTCATATGAGCTATTATGGTTATCTCTGTTTCAGTCTCCGAAGCTTGTACCCATGTTCTTTGCCTGCACAACAATCGGGTTCCCTGGTTCCACGAGCTTGAGCTTCCCCGATACTTCTGAAAGCGGAACTGACACTATCCTGTCATCTCTCAAAGCAACCATGTTTCCGAATTC
>JBLNAO010000231.1:0-30429 GCA_050259395.1 Chloroflexota bacterium | reverse complement strand
GCATACACCGACATGCAGAAAAAAGAGATGTACGGGAAATCATATTTCGTTCATCATAACCAGGGGGGCGCTCCTGCGAACAGCTCTTCCTCAGGCTTCAATGAGATCATAAGGGGCATCGGAAACGTCTTTTACTACATTCTCAGGGCCATCCTGGTGTTGTTTGGCGTGACACTGGTAGTCACTGCATTCCTGCTCATCCTCTCATTCTTCATGATCTTTATACTTAAGATTCCCGGGGCATTCAGTCATGAAGGGGTTGATTTCAGCATAAGCTATCTGCCCGAGATGCTGAAGTACATCTTCAGTCCTGCTGCCGCTCCGTGGATCTGGGCATTGTTAATAATAGTCTTCCTGTTGCCTATGATCGCCTTCATATACTGGGGTGTGAAAATGATATTCTGGTTCAAAATCAGGGACGGCATCTTCAACCTTATGATGTTCATAGTATGGGTTATTGCTCTTGCCTCCCTTTCGATAATGGTTTTCAATGAAGGAGTAAGCTTTGCTGAAAATGCCTCCTCGGTCTCGAGGAATATTCTGCAGCAAAATCCCGACACCCTGCATATTGTAAGCGGCATGAAAATAGACAATCTCGATTTTGACCATGAGTTCACTACCCCGGATAATAGTTACTCGGTATTCATGGTCGATTCAACAAGGAACCTGTACATCAGGCCCAGCGTCAGATTCACGGTATCGGACGATAATACATCTCAGATAGAGGTAGAAAGGCTGGCTTCGGGAAGAAACCGTAGGGAGGCAAACAGCAATGTCGAATCAATCTACTACGACTATAAGCTGATGAAGGATACACTCGTACTGGATGAATATTTCAAAGTCCCTTCAGGCAGGAAATGGAGCGGAGATTTCGTGAATATTAACCTGATAATGTCTGAAAGTACGGTTATACACTTTGACAGGGGAACAGCCGGCCTGGTAGGCCGCAGGATCTATATCCAGGGAAAGGACGGTGACGATTGGTCATATACTTCAAGCGATATGGAACAACTGGCCGGCAGGTACTGGATCATTACAGATTCAGGCTTTAAAGAAACAGGCAGAAAACACACAGACAGATAAATTCAGTCCAATTTCAATTCCTTGTTATTCATTCCTCATTATTCATTCCTTTTCTTTCATGAAGATCCGGTTCCTCCCTGGGGCCGGATTTTTTTAAAAACTACGTTAAACTTATGTTAATATAACTAAAAAGTTAATTATTGTTATATCTTCGGCTCCTCAAATCCTACAACCTTAAATCAATGAAAAGAATTTCTGTCATTTTTGTTCTCCTGGCAATTGTGATCAATGCTTTTTCGCAGGACAACACTGCCGATACCCTGAGGAAGGATGCCTTGAATGTGTATATGACGGCAAGCGACTATGTGCGAAAAGAAATACCCTATGTGAATTACGTGCGCGACATCAAGGATGCTGATGTTTACATAATTTCGACAACACAGCCTGTTGGATCCGGGGGAACTGAATTCAGCTACTTTCTTGTCGGCCAGAAAGCAAACGCCGGCATGGCAGACACAATCTCTTTCGTTACAACGCCCGGGGAAACACAGGATGAGATCCGGACCAGGCAGGTGAGAACACTCAAAATGGGATTGATGAGGTATGTCGCAAAAACGCCTCTGTCGCAATACATGAATATTACATTCACCAAACCTCTTTCAGAGACAGTAGCATCAGATAGATGGAACAGCTGGGTATTCAGAACCTCTCTGAGCGGGTTTCTCCAGGGAGAACAAACTTACAAGAGCACCTATTTATCCGGCGATCTTTCTGCAACAAGGATAACACGCGACTGGAAGATAAATATCAGGGGAAGATATAATTACAGCCGGGATGTTTTTGAAATAGATAATGAAAAAATCTCGAGTAAAAACAACTCCAGGTTTATCAACAGCCTGGTCGTCAAATCAATATCCGACCACTGGTCCTATGGAGGATCTGCTTATATCGGCTCATCGAGCTACAGCAATGAGAACCTCAGCCTCAGACTCATGCCCGGAATAGAATACGACCTTTTTCCGTATTCCGAATCAACAAGGAGGCAGCTCAGGTTACTCTATTCAATTGGTTATAACTATGTGAATTATAATGATACGACAATCTACAACAAGCTCCGGGAAGGACATTTTCAGCATTCATTCAACGCAGCATATGAAGTCGTTCAGAAATGGGGAACGATAGAGTTCGAATGCGAGTACACCAATTACATGCATAACTGGTCAAGGAACAACCTGTCCGTTAATGGATTCATCAACCTCAGGATATATAAAGGTCTGAATGTGAATTTCGGCGGCGGCGCTTCACTGGTGCATGACCAGCTCGGGCTCGTCAAGGGTGGTGCGACAAAAGAGGAAATACTTCTGAGACGGAAAGAGATAGCAACCCAGTTCAATTACTTTACCAGTTTTGGCCTTTCATGGACCTTTGGTTCGATCTATAACAACGTCGTAAATCCCCGCTTCGGGAGCATCGGCGGCGGAGGCATGACAATAATGATGAACTGATAATATTCTCACTGTGGGATAATTGTTTAGGTGGAATATTGAGACGGGTCTGACCTGTTTATACATCTATAGGATATTATTTTATAAATACTATATTTGGTAAATAAAAATCCTAATCCTATGAAAAGGTCAATTCCAATTATCGTATCGCTGGTGCTGCTGATCACGGTCCCGGTGCATTCGCAGGGAAGATTCCTGAAGAATGTGGCAAAGGATGTTAAAACCGATTTACTGGGCTCGTCGGGTGGAAGCAGCAAGAAAACCACCCAGCCTGAACCCTCCTGTGCCTGCAGCAATGCTGAACAGATACTATCATTGTCGCAATACAAGCTTGAGTACTCTGAAGTATCCATCGACCTTATGGAGGATGGCTCATTCCTTGTCTATGGCAGGATCGATCAGAAATATTACATAATAAATAACGGGGTGATGAAAGGCCCCTATTCAGAAGGAAGTCCCGCACTGGCCCCTTACACCGCGAGCTCAGACGACCCATCGGTTAATCCCCTGATGTTAAAATTCAAGGATTATATCAGCAAGCAGGGTGATAAGTACATAATAAAGTTCAATGGTAAAACCTATGGCCCTTATGCGAGAGTTGATCAATTTGCGGTTACAGGTTCGAAAGACAAGTTTGCCGCAACAGTTGTGGATAACATAGCCGTTACGGAAGATGAGGGTGAAAAGATGGATAGAGCCATTAAGAATGCCAAAACAGAAGCTGAAAAGAGAGAACTTGCGATGCAGTTTTCACAACAGATGAGCCAGAAAATGATGGCGGCCGGAGGCGCCCAGGGTATCTCTCCCAAGCTTGTCAGCAATATTGAAGGTGCAACCTATAACCCAATGATGGCAGGTCCCTTCAATTCAAAAATAAAATTTGATGAGCTCGTCTATACAAAAATGGCCGATGTAATGGACCTGAAGGGCAAGAAGCTTATTTCAGTGAAACAGCAGGATATCGGGAATGAGTCAATTTTTGTGAACTCAGCAAACACTGTTTATGCATCTTATGCAGACGGAACGCTCACAATGAGCGACGGAAAGTCGCTTTCAGAACTTTTCAATCCGCATTTTGTAAAGGCAGACGGGAAAGTATGGCTCGCCTACATGTACTACTCTCCTGCAAAAAATGCGATAATGCAATGTAAAACAGCATTCTGAATCAACTTCACGATATGCTGAAAATCCGGGGCATATCATTGCTGATATTTCTTACTCTGTATGCTCGATGTCTTACGGCACAAGGGCCGGATTATGAGGCTATTTTCGGTGATGACTGGCGAAAGGCGGAGGAATTTGAAAGTGAAAACAGGCACTGGATGGAGCCTCTGCTTGAACAGAATAACATCCCCTACCGGCTTGCTATTTCCGTCGTTTTCCCTGAGCTTGTAAGGTATTCGGCTCTGAGGGACAAAATGGAAACCACCCTGCTTAAGGCTCTCTATGTGAACCTCGGCGATGAATATGCCAATTTCTCGATCGGCCAGTTCCAGATAAAGCCGTCATTTGCCTCAATAATACGCATGGAAGCTCCCAGGGCTCTTGGCAGGAGATCAGAAATCACCTTTATGCAGCCGGAAGAATTTGATGATATAAGCAACTACAGGAAATCGATCATTACAGACCTCGGGGACCCGAAGACCCAGTTCAATTATGTTATTGCATTCTTCAAAATATGTGAAAAAAAGTACAAAACCGGAAAAATGCACGATGAGGAAAAGCTTAAATTCCTCTCGACTGCATACAATTATGGAATTGACAAGAGTTCTGAACAGATCAGGAGCATGATCAGCCGAAAATTCTTTTCAACCAAAATAATCAGGTCGGTGACATATTGCTATTCGGATATTTCATTGTACCGGTACAAACAAACAATAGTTCAGGGTCTGGTATACGGAAAATAGAACCTGGAATTCATAATGCAGCTGAAGTCCCTTCAGAGTTCATAAAGTAAACCTTGCTGTCTTTTTACTGTTCCTGTTTTATGACAAAAAGAGATATTGCCAACCTCAGGCTTGCAAACCAGCAGATAAGTGCGGGAGAGCTCGCATCGCCGAAAGATCTTGTATACCGGATGGGTGCCCTCCAGGCACAGGATTTCCGGAGTGTTAAATGGGCTATCGGGCTGCGAATCCCGGGCTGTACTGCGGATGTTGTTGACAAAGCAATCGATGATGGCGATATCATACGCACGCACGTCCTCAGACCAACCTGGCATTTTGTCTCCCCGGGCGATCTGGCATGGATGCTCGACCTTTCCGCACCCAAAATAATGCCATCACTTAAATACAGGCAGGACTTCCTTGGCCTGAAACCTGAAATCCTTTCGAGATCGAATGAGATTATAGCAAAATCCCTCAAAGGAAGGCAGTCGGGAAGGGAAGAGATTGCAGCCAGTCTTAAGTCAGAAGGGATTGAGCTCAGAACAGGCGGTGATACCGTTGAAAACAGGCTTTCACATATCCTCCTCTGGGCTGAACTCAGCGGAATCATCTGCAGCGGCAAAACATCCAGGGATAAACAAACCTATGCCCTTATAAGTGAGAGGATACCTGCCGGGAAAAAACCTGCCCGGAAAGAAGCTTTGGGGATGCTTGCTTCAAAATATTTCAAGAGCCACGGGCCCGCCACTCTGAAGGACTTTGGCTGGTGGTCGGGTTTAAGCTCCGGTGACATCAGGACTGCACTGGAGATAGCGGGGGATGAACTTGAGAGTACAGAGATTGATTCGGTAAAGTATTGGTACGGTAAAACACAGCAACCTGCTAACGATGTGAAACGGGCATGGCTGATTCCTGCATTCGATGAAATCATCATCAGCTACACCGATCGCAGCGCCCTGATGTCGTCGGACAACCATGGTAAGGCTGTTTCCTCAAATGGCATCTTCCGCCCCGTGTTGATCGTTGATAACCTGGTTGCAGGCTTGTGGAAAACTGTGAAAGCCAAAGACAGGCTTATTGTTGAGATCACTTCTTTCCGCAGCCTGAAGAAACAGGAAAAGAAATTAATTGAAGAAGCAGCTGAAGCGTATGGCAGCTTTACGGGACTGAAAACAGAAGTAAAATATACTTAAAACCCATACCATGGCACATTATTTCTCAGCCCAGATAAGGATACACAACCCTGAAGAATATGACAGGTACCTTGAAAGCTTCGATGACATTTTTTCGATGCACAAAGGTACAATAATTGCCGTCGATGAGTCACCGACAGTTCTCGAAGGAGAGTGGCAGTACACCAAATCGGTTCTGATAAGATTCAACACCCGGAAAGACTTTGAAGACTGGTATTTTTCCAGAGACTACCAGGAGATAATCAAGTACCGCCTGAACGCTGCAAAATGCGATACGATTCTGATTGAAGGGTACGAATGACACGGGATTCCCTATAAGCTCTTCACCCCATTGGAAGATAACCAGTTAATCGAAAAACATATTGCTTGATTATTTTGTTACTGGAAATGACCCCGGTACAGAAAATTTAAAGCACATCAGGTATGAAAAAGCTAAGGTTATCTGCCAGCGTTACGGCTGTTCTCGGGTTCTTCGCCGTATTGTCACTCATCTTCCTGTTTCTTGCCCTGTCCGACATTGCCGATGGTGGTGCACGTGTAGTGGAATGGTATATCGCCGGCATCTGCCTGATTATACTGTCTGCATTCACCCTTTCGGTATTCGTCACACTAAGCTACCTGCTAAGGACTTCCGACAGGTTGCTAAACCTTACTATCGATACTGGGATAAACAAATAAACCAATACCTTAGGACAGGTGACAATCATCACGATAGAGGAAGATGAGAGGGAATAAAGATTAATATTTAATCACTCTCCCCGAACCGCTTACCGTCTGGTTGATCACCGGGTTCCCTTTCACGTAGATATTCCCGCTTCCCGAAATAACAGCATTCAGCGTATTGATCACCAGTGTATAAATATTGCCGGAGCCTGTTGTTGTTTCAGTTGCAGTAGATATTTCATAACCTGCTGATTTGACATCCCCACTTCCGGAGACTCGCATGGTCCCTTTTCCAGCCTTACCCGAAATTTCAAGGTTTCCTGAACCTGAAAGCGTAAAATCAGATTCAAGGCATGTGGCCGAAGTAACCGCAACATCGCCCGAACCACCGATTGCAATCTGCAGATAATCTGAGCTGATGCCACCTGCATAAAGATTCCCGGAACCGGTACTTCTTACTTCAACTTTTGAAGCATGCAAACTGTCAGCCTCAAATGAACCCGATCCGGTAAGGTCAACTGCGCTGAGAGATGGGGCGGTGATGGTGATCACAGGCCGTAGTGTATAATCAAAGCATGTGTTGCGTGGGTCAGTCCTTATTTCGAGCCTCCCTCCCGAAGATGACGTTACTATGTGTCCGATAAGGTTCGATTCTGCAGTAATGTTCACACTCACAGAATCAGCCTTCCTGCAAATAATATCCAGAGAGGTGGTATTGACAAGCTCAGTGATCTGATTAACCTGTCTCGACTCGGTTGTGAGATTCCCGTTGCCATCCAGACAGATAATGTTTTCCAGGCATGAAGATGCACCGAATGAGATGATGATAAAAACCAAAGCTGACTTTTTCATTACATTAATTGTCTTAAGTTCAGACATCCGGAATATCAGAAAGTTTAACAATTCAGATTATAAATTGGTTCTGAACCTGAGTCAAAACCAAAAGCTGCTCATCGAATTGAATAGAATAAAAGATATTCAGAATAATTTATTAGTTTCGGTATGGGTCGAATGTATTCAACATCAGGAAACCTGATATTAAATAAATTTTACTAGCTTCGGTATGATTATCAACTGAAATGATCATGGAATTAACTGAATTACCCCAGGAACTTTATACAGCAATAGGCTCCGAAACCAGAGATTTCTCAGTTAAGGCCGGCTCCCTTAAGCCATTCAGAAAAGCCGTGCCGGGGATTATCGGGGGTATAGCCTGGATGGCATTCTTCTCCCTGATTTTTTTCGGTATTTTTAATCTGGACCTTTCAGGAATGATTGCTGCCGGTGCCGCTGAAAATAAGACAATCAACCCTGCCTATTACCTGCTGGGTTTCTTTGGAATTTTTTATACAATCGGGCTGATAATAATAGGAAAGGCCATTATTCCATTTATCAGGAGAGGAGGCTGGTTCGTTGGAACTCCCGACAGGCTTGTACATTACCGCAGAGGAAACATAAGATCAATAGACTGGGAACAGTTCACAGGGGATATGAAGGTGAGAGGTAATGGAGCTAAAGGCACCATATCAATGTCATTGAGGACAGGCAGGATTAAGAGGAACAAAGGGGGACAAACATACATTCCCGATGTGATATTTATGACCGGCATACCAGCCGTTCCCGAAATTGAACAGTTGTGCAGGAAAAGGCTTAAAGAAAATTCTTCCCTTCCGGATAAGGATCAAACAACACAATCAGGCAACCAATGGAAATTAACGAACTACCCCAGGTACTCACATCTTTAGTCGGTTCAGAATCGAGTGATTTTGCGGTGAAAGCCGGATTGCGGAGGCCAATCATCAGGTCCATCGGTCATATTGGATTTGGGCTGGTATTTACAATAGCAACCGGAATTTTCGTGTTTATCTTCCTTTCTTCAGCCAAGGATGCTGAATCAGGCATTATTGATGCCGGATCAAATACCCCGGTGATCATTTTGTTTTCAGTCTTCCTCATTGCCGGAATTACAATTTTGATAACTGGAATCATTAAGGCTTTCAGAAGCGGGGGATATTTCGTCGGAACTCCCAAAAGGCTCATAAATTACAGGAACGGCAAACATTACTCAATTGACTGGCAAAAATTTGCCGGTGACACACAGATAAAAGGTACAGACAGGAAAGGAACCATAACCCTTGTAATGAGGCCGGAGAATTTAGGCTATGGAGAAACGGAGGGTGCTTATGTTCCGGGAAAAATTTATATAACAGCCATCAGGGATGCTTTTGAGATTGAAAGGATGATCCGGAGGAGGATAAAGGAAAATGATCCTACTCCTGCCAGGCGATAAAAAATATGTAAAACCTCTAATTATCAACCCTATGAAAAAAAGTTTTTTAGCTTCAGCCCTCGCTGTTTGTTGCATTATGCTATCAAGTTGCGGTAGTTCAGGCAAAAATGCGGTCGGTGACGCATCTGCCACCGGAGAAGCCGCTGCTATTGCTGCAGCTGAAGCCCCTGCGGCGGTTCTCCACAAGTACGGTGTAAAATCAGGCATTGTAACATTCGAGAACACCGGATTCGGCCTCACGGTAAAGAAAATACTTTATTTCGACGACTGGGGTACAAGGGAAGCGGAGGAATCATTTGACACCGACGGAACCCTGAAAGAAACCAGTCTTTGCGACGGGAAGAACATTTACTTGCTCATTCACAAGGATAAAGCTGCATTCAACCGTGGTGAGTGCTTCAGGGGAGTTGCATACAAATTCGACTGGGCCGAAGCGTCGCGGGGCGGAGCTGAATACAAGCCCACAAAACTCTCGAACCAGACCATTGCAGGAAAAGATTGTGAATTTTTCAGTCTCGAAATATCAGGCGCCAAAACAATTTATGCAGGCTGGAACAACATCTGCTTCCTGATAGAGACTCCTGCAATGAACGAGAAGGTGATAAACAAGGCAGTCTCTTTCGAAGAAAACGCAAACATACCTGCAGATAAATTCAAAGTGCCTGCGGATTATAAGATGAATTAATAAATGATAATCAGGCGTTGGGGTTTCCCCTCCTTTTTGAAGGGGCCGAGGGTCCTGATAAATTGAAAGCATAAACCAACCACCCCGGCCAGGGAGGATGTTCGCATCTCTCAGGTTGACTTTTAATGGGCAGGGGGAAGAGGTAGTCCCTACATTAAGATGACACTTAAAGATCTCGGTTTCACCGAACTAATTGAGAATTATCTGAAGGAGAACAATCTTTCAGAATTCACTCCCGGACGTGTTACGCAGGAACACCGCGAGAGATATATTGTCTCTACCGGGGAGAATGAATACGATGCAGAGATAACCGGCAATATGAGGTTTACCGCCTCATCGAGAACTGACTTTCCAGCTGTCGGCGACTGGGTTGCCATGAAGATTTACGAACCCGGCACTGCGATTATACATCACATACTCCCGAGAAAAACTGTCCTTGAGAGACAATCGATCTCAAGGCCTGGAGAGAAGCAGATAATATCCGCTAATGTAGATGCCGCCTTCATAGTCCAGTCGATTGATGCCAATTTCAGCATCAACCGCCTGGAACGTTACATGACCGTATGTAATTCTTCGGGAATAAAACCAATCCTTGTAATAAGCAAGGTTGACCTGGCTGATGAAAGCCGCATAAAGGAAGTGATCGAATCGCTTCACTTGCGGCATCCTGAGGTCCCGTACATCCTGCTCAACAACTTTTCAAAGGAAGGTCCCGACAAGGTTGCCGGCTTCATGAAGAGCGGCCACACATACTGTGTTGCCGGATCTTCGGGAACAGGAAAGTCCACCCTTATCAACAACCTGCTCGGAAGGAATGTGCTTAAGACAACCACGATAAGCGAAAGCACGGGCAAAGGAAGGCATACAACCGAACACAGGGAGCTTTTCATTCTCGATAACGGTGCAATCGTAATTGATACACCCGGCATGAGGGAGCTCGGTGTGACAGAGAATCCCGAAGGAGTAAAAAATACATTCAAAGAAATACATGAGCTCGCTATGAAGTGCAAATTCCCGGACTGCACCCACAGAAATGAAAAAGGATGTGAGGTAATAAGGGCGCTAGATGAGGGACTCATAGACAGGAACTCGCTCGATAACTACCTCAGGTTACTCAGGGAACAGGAACATTTCAGTGAAACTATTGCAGAGCGGAGGAAAAAAGACAGGGAGTTCGGCAAGATGGCGAAGAGAGTAATGAAGGAAAAGAAGAAGACAAAAGGCTAGGAATGGAGCGTTGAGCGTTGAGCGTTGAGTCCAACAAAATCTGACCGTTAGCGAGGGGTTGGACAGGAGTGCAGAAGGTAGATACAAACTTGGGAATAACAATGATTTTTTTCATATAGTTTATTGTGACCATTTTTTAAATTTGTATAATGCTTGTTCAACTTAATCTAAACCTGACTTATGAAAAAACTTCTAAGCTTTTTGATCATCCTCTCATTTATTGGAGCCGGTTCATGCAAGAAAGAAGACAAAGATCCTGATTATTGCACCTCGTCGACATGGACGCAACAGCTCGCAGATGAACTGAATTCAATGATGAATGCAGCACTGACTTATTCATCAAGTCCGACAACTGCCAACTGTACCACCTATAAGGCTTCAATCAAGGCTTATATTGATGCACTCAGGCCTTTTGAAAAATGCTCCCTCTGGACTGCAGATCAAAAAACCCAGTTCCATAATGCCCTGGTCGATGCCGAGGCAGAGATGAATGATGCATGCAACTAAACAATATACTGCAATCACTTTAAAGGACGGTCAGAAGCCGTCCTTTTTCGTCTGTTTTCACGGACAAACAAAACTCCACGCTCTGCTTAAGCTTGCATCTGCGTAATCTGCGTGAAAAAAGATACTTTTGCATTTACTTTTTACTTTTTACTTTTCTTTTCACAGGATGATTATCGAAAGAACATACGACCTTCTCAATACAAAATACAGAAAAGAATTCGGGGATCTCCTGATAGAGGATGTCCGTGTCGGACTTTTCCTCACAGCCGTTAAATTATCAGATGGCAGTATCGGAGCCGCCTCATCGCTCGAAGATGACCATCCCTTCTGCTCAAAGGCCGACCGCGATTTCGGTGAATTCACACCGCTGAAGATAAAAGGACAAACCATGAGGCAGCTTTTCGGGACGAAAAAGGATTCCCGGCTGGTTTCTTCCCTGAGGATAGCATCACTGAATGCGATCTCATCGGGACTTATTTCTTCCGGAAAGTTCAGGGTTGTGGAAAATGCCGATCCCTTTGACCTGCTTGACCTTGAAGGAAAAACTATCACTGTTGTCGGTGCATTCCAGTCTTACATCAGCAAGATAGCCCAGAGAGACAACACCCTTCATGTGCTTGAGCTGAATGAGAATGTCTTCAGGCCCGACCAGAAGAAATATTTTGTTCCCGCATCAGAATATAAAACAGTAATTCCTGCGTCCGACGTTGTCATCATTACCGGTCAGACACTTGTAAACAACACAATCGACGGGCTGCTTTCGGTAATAAGAGAGGGATCGGAAGTTGTGGTAACGGGACCATCAGGCAGCATGCTCCCCGATGTGCTTTTTGAAAAAGGCGTGAGCATTATCGGGGCAACGAGGGTTACAAAGCCGGACCTTGTTTTCGAGCTTGTCGGCCAGGCTGGACTTGCGTACCACATGTTCGAATATTGCGCACAAAAAATATGTATACTTAAAGGATGAGCCACAAGCTGAGTGAAAAGTGGATCAAGGCCTCCATCGCGGGGACCATCTGGGCTGCATCGGAGATAGTTCTTGGAAGTTTCCTGCATAATCTGAAAGTGCCCTTCAGCGGAAATATTCTTACAGCCATCGGGATCGTCATTCTTATCTCAATAAGCTACATCTGGAGGGAAAGGGGCCTTTTCTGGAGGGCCGGGCTTATCTGTGCAATAATGAAGACAATGTCGCCGAGCGCGGTCATATTCGGACCGATGATAGCCATCTTCGCAGAATCGGTGTTGCTTGAACTGTCGTCGAGGCTGCTGGGCAGAAACATGATCGGATATTCCGTCGGCGCTATGCTGGCAATGTCGTGGAACCTTTTCCATAAGATCGCAAGCTATATTATCTATTATGGCTCAAATATCATCGATGTTTATACGAATCTATTGAAGATGGCTCAAAAGCAGCTGAACATAAACACCGACATAGTCTGGCTGCCGATAATTGTTCTGTTGGTGGGTTATGTAATATTCGGACTGTTTGCAGCAGTCATCGGGATCAGGGTGGGAAGAAGGATGCTGGATCAGCCACCCGCCACTGTGGTCATTTCGAGAAAGGAACCTGTTGACGGGATTCAAAAACCTTCCAATGAATTCGCGTATTCCGCATGGTGGCTTCTCATCAACATTGTTCTGATAATCACATCATTTCTCCTGCTGAGCTTCGCAGCCTGGTACATCTGGGCTCCTGCAATCACGGTTACGGCAGTGATCTGGTCTCTGAGGTACCGTCGCGCCATCAGGCAGCTTTCCAAACCGAAGTTCTGGGTGTTCTTCGTTGCAATTACCCTCCTGACTGCATTTGTTTTCACAGCCGGGGGTGAAGGAGATTTCTGGCGCAGAGGGATTCTGACAGGAATCTCGATGAACTTCAGGGCAATAGTCATAATACTTGGTTTTTCCGCACTCGGCACCGAGCTCTATAACCCGATTGTAAGGAATTTTTTCAGCCGGACTTCCTTCAGGAATCTTCCGCTTGCAGTTGAGCTTTCGGTTGAAAGCCTGCCAGATTTCATCGCTTCAATCCCCGATTTCAGGAGCTTCATGAAAAACCCTGTTTCTGTTTTCTACCAGGTCCTCTCCCATGCCGGTAACAGGTTATCTGAGATCAAAGCCGGTAAAAGGAAGGTTTTCATTGTTTCAGGTGAAAGGGCAGCCGGCAAGACAAGCTTCACAGTAAAACTCATAAAGATACTCAGGGAAGAAGGGGTCATTGCCGGTGGCTTCATTGCGGAACGACTCATGGAGGGACCGGAAACAACCGGATACGACCTTGTAGATTTGGAAAACGGCAAAAAGGAACCTTTTTTAAGAGCTGACGGGAATGCAGGCAGCCAGAAAATAGGGAAGTTCACGATCCTGCCTTCAGGACTGACCTTTGGCAACCGCATCATTCACTCGTTGATCCATGGGAAAAACAGGATCGTTGTAATCGACGAGGTTGGAGCACTCGAGCTGAGGAATGAGGGCTGGGCAGAAAGTCTCAGGGAACTCCTGGATAAGGCAGACAATCATATTTTACTGGTTGTAAGGGATGAATTTGCAAACCATGTTATCGAAAAATGGGAACTCACCGGAGCGATCCGCATTGATATTTCAAAAGTCACGCCTCCGGAAGCAGCCGGATTAATTGTTAAACAAATAACAGCAAAAGGAAAATAAGAACTTACACAGAGATCACAGAGAAGCACAGAGTACCACAGAGCCCGAAAGTCTGTGACTCCTCCGCGTTCCTCTGTGTAACTATCATATAAACATGTTATAATGATACGTATAAAAATATGCTGCATAAAAAGCATTGAAGAAGCCAGGATGGCTATCGAAGAGGGCGCTTCAGCCATTGGCCTCGTCGGGCAGATGCCGAGCGGCCCCGGTCCCATTTCAGATGAGCGGATCAGGGAGATAGCAGCCTTTGTTCCGCCGGCGATTTCAACCTTCCTTCTTACATGTGAAACAACAGCTGCCGGCATCATAGCGCACCACCGACGTGTAAATACATCGACAATACAGATGGTTGATAAAATTACCGAAGGAAGCTATTCCGACATCCGCTCAGCGTTGCCTTCAGTCAAGCTTGTACAGGTTATCCACGTCATAGATCAGACTTCGGTGGAAGAAGCCATAACAGTTTCGGGTCAGGTGGATGCAATTCTTCTCGACAGCGGCAATCCGGCTCTGGCAATAAAAGAGCTCGGCGGAACAGGAAGGACACATAACTGGGAGCTGAGCCGGCTTATCAGGGAGAAAGCCGGTTGTACAATATTCCTTGCAGGCGGACTTAATCCGGAGAATGTAAGGGCAGCCATTGAGCAGGTCGGACCTTTCGGCGTGGATGTCTGCAGCGGATTGCGAATCAATGGTGATCTGAACAGGGAAAAACTCAGGGCATTCATCAGGAATGCCACATGGTCCGCTCACTGAGCGCCTCCCAAAGTGAGCCAGCCGAACCGCTCACTGAGCGCCAGCCGAAGTGAGCCAGCCGAAGTGAACACAGTTAATTAATTTGTATATATTTGATGTACGTCATTAATTAACCCTGGCATTCCTATGAAAATCCTCAGATCAGCCTGTGCAATTGCATTGCTTTCTTCACTCCTTATCCAATCTTGTTCAACCGGTACCGGCAAACCTCAGCCTGTGCTCGGAACAAGAACAGTGAACACACTTGAAAAGCACGGTCTTAAATTCAAGGATCTCAACAAAAATGGCAAGCTCGACAGGTACGAGGACTGGCGGCTGAGCTCCCCTGAAAGAAGCGTGGACCTCCTTGCCCAGATGTCGCTTGAAGAAAAGGTGGGATTCATGCTTATAAACACCACCAACATGGTGGGTTCGGCAAGGGCCGAAGCCGCAGGTCTGCAGGCCAGTGATTTTGACGAAGGTAATCTTCCTGCGGCGCAGGGTGCTTCTGCAATGGCAGCAAGAGAAGCTCCCCGTCAGGGAGGCAGGCAACCCCAGCAAGGCGGAAGAACAGGGGCTGATCGTTTTGGCGGAATGATGAGGGGTGTAACAGGCACTTCAAAAGCTGTAAAAGATTATCATAACAGGCATTTCATCCTCAGGGTTAGCGAAAGTCCTGAAATAATGGCTGAGTGGGCTAATAAGCTGCAGGCGCTGTGTGAAAGCGAACCGCTTGGCATCCCTGCGCTCGTGGCATCCAATCCCAGGAACCATATAACCACGAATGCAGCCCTCGGTACGAGCCTCGGGACAACTTCATTTTCCGTCTGGCCCGGTGAACTTGGCCTGTCTGCAATGCACGACCTTGAGCTTACTCATCAATTTGCCGATATAGCCCGGCAGGAATGGACGGCCTGCGGAATAAGGAAAGGTTACATGTACATGGCCGATCTTGCAACAGAGCCAAGATGGTCGAGGGTGAACGGCACGCTGGGCGAAGATGCGGAATGGGTAGCAAAAATGATAAAAGAGATAGTGCTGGGGTTCCAGGGCGAAAAACTTGGTCCGGGTTCCGTTGCAATGACCACAAAGCATTTCCCCGGGGGCGGGTCGGGTGATGACGGTCAGGATTCACATTTTGATTTTGGCAAGCGTGAAGTCTATCCGGGCGGAATGTTTGAGAATAACCTCATCCCATTCAAAGCGGCGATCGAAGCGGGCACCTCCGCTATAATGCCTTATTATTCCCTCCCTTTCGGAACTGAATACGAGGAAGTCGGATATGCATACAACAAAGGCGTCATCAACGATCTTCTCAGGACGAAGCTCGGTTTTAAAGGTATCATCAACTCCGATACCGGACCGATCGACAACATGCCGTGGGGAGTGGAAAGTCTCACTATTCCGGAAAGATACAGGAAGGCGCTCGAGGCAGGTGTGAACATTTTTTCGGGCATCTCGGATCCGTCTGTTCTGATCGATGCAGTAAACAGCGGCACAATCGACAAAAGCCTTATAGACAGCTCTGTTGTGAAGCTCCTGAACGAGAAATTTGAAATGGGCCTTTTCGAAAATCCCTATGTTGATCCCGCTGCAGCGAAACAAACGGTGAACAATGCGCAGTTCAGGGAAAAAGCTGATCTTGCCCTCAGAAAATCGATTGTCCTCCTCCGGAATGTAGAAAACTTCCTTCCCCTTAAACAGGGAACAAAAGTATATCTCGAGCTTCTCGGGAGGAATGCGCCTGACGGCAAACCTGAAATCTTTGCTCCGGAAAACAACAAATACCCGGTTGTTTTTGTCTCCAACCCGGCCGAAGCAGACGTTGTGGTATTATGGATGCAACCTGCAGGCAATTCGCTCTTCGCCTCAACCGGGGCACCAATCTCAATATCATTGTCAAAATGTTCCATAAACACTGATTATGTGAACAGGATGGCTTCCCGCAAGCCGGCGATTCTTGTTGTGAATTACACCAATCCGTGGGTGATCAACGAAGTTTACAATGACAAGATGAAAAGCAATGTCAAAGGCGTTCTTGCAACCTTCGGCACAACAGCCGACGCACTTGTCGATGTACTTACAGGGAAATTCAATCCTGCCGGAAAGATGCCCTTTTCCACACCCGTATCGGACATGGCAGTCACAAACCAGAAAGAAGATGTTCCGGGTTACATGGAAGGCGAAGGATATGCCCTTTTCAATATCAACGAAGGCCTGAGCTATAATAAATAATTTAATGATGTATTTGTAACGCAGCATTCTGGCAGGATGACAAGGGAATATTCAAATTACCGCGTTTCGGTTAAGGAAGTTAAGTTCATAGCTGATGATGGCAGAACCTTCCCGCGCACTGCAATCATCACTTACCTCAACAAGAAAGGTGAAGAGCTGCGGGAAAACCATTTCGGGGTTTTCGAAGGCGGAAGGATTCATGAGATGATAGCTGCCGGATCGGATCTCAATCTCGACAATTGTTACATTCAGGATTTCTCACTTTCATCGTTCAGGAGATATTCGAAAATGGAGAAGAAGCAGCCTGTCGCGCTGAAAAATTTTTCTGCGCGGGATGCTTTTTTTGAATCGCGGGAAGCTACGGATTTTTCGTATGCTTCATTTTCAGACGGCAATGTGAGTTTTGAAGGAAGCCATTTCGGGAAGGGAAAAGTTCTGTTCACCGGTTCCTCATTCGGCAAAGGCAGTGTGGTTTTCTCGAACACACTGTTCAGAGACGGCAACCTGGAATTTACAGGATGCACCTTCGGCGAAGGAGATTTTCTTTTCAAGAATGCCATAGTGAGGGACGGTGTAAAAGATTTCCAGGATATCCAGTTCGGGAAAGGCGAGGTAAGCTTCGCAAATACTGAATTCAACAGGGGAGAAATACTGTTCATCAACACAAAGTTTAACAGCGGAAGGTTCGATTTCAAGGTTGCAAGGATATTGGGCGGAAAGGTGGATTTTCACTACTCTGCCTTCGGCGATTGCGATATATTGTTTGAAAGGTCTGAATTCGGTGACAGTCGCGTCGATTTCCGGACTGTTGATTTTGGTACTGGCAGGGTCAACTTCAACAGGTCTGTTTTCGGTAACGGAGAAGTTAATTTTGAAGGCGCCTCGGGAAAAACCGGGAAGATCCAGTTCAAAAAAGCCGTTATGGGATCGGGTCCTAAGAATTTCAACCTGATGGAGATGGATCAAACCGACATAAGCTTCGAGAAGACCGATTTCGGACAGGGCGATGTTACTTTCGGCGAATCGCGCTTTCACACCATTTCGCTGAAATCGTGCCACCTCGATAACTATTTCGATCTCAGAATTGGCAGGGCTGAATTACTCGATATCAGCGATACGATCGTGCGTGATATTGTTGATATTGAACCTTATGATTCACCCGTTGACATTAAAGTTCTCGACATGTCGGGCATGAGGCTTCCCGGAAAGCTCTACATCAGCTGGAAGCAAAACAATTGCAAAAATCTTATCCTCAACCAGGACGAAACAAACCTGAAGCAAAAGGCAGAACAGTTCAGGATCCTCAAGGAGAACTTCAACGGCACCGGGAAATATGAAGATGAAGATGAAGCTTACGTGATGTTCAAGCGATATGAATCGAAAGCCTGGCTGAAGGAACAGAAGGAAAAAGGAGGTATTCAGGGTGTTACTGCAAGTGCAGGCTACGGGTTCCAGTGGCTGGTTTTCGACAGGATCGGGCTCTACGCAACGGCACCGGGAAGAGTTCTGCTGAGCGTGGTCATCTTCTGGCTGGTTTTCGGACTGGTGTATTTCAACATTGAGATGTCGGGTCTGGGCAGGACAGTATCATCTGTCGGTAACCCCGATAAGCTTTCACCTTTTTTGCAGTCATTTTATCACAGTGCGATCACATTCTTCACAATCGGCTACGGAGATGTATACCCTATGGGCCTGAGCAGGATAATTTCCGGGTTGGAGGGCTTCATAGGAGTTTTCATGATGTCGTACTTCACAGTTGCATTTGTCCGGAAAATTCTAAGATAAAACACAACGATATGACCCGTATTCTTGCATCAATTGCCATTTGCCTGCTGGTTGTCTCCTGCATGAATCAATCGAGCAGAAAGATCCCAGCAAAGAAAGCTGTGGAATTCGACAGGTCATCCCTCGATGCTGAATTGAAATCCGTGCAGGGGACAGATGGCCAGCTTGTTTATCTGCCGGTCTATTCGAATATCCCATACCTTATAGATACGGGAATGTTCGATATGAGTGCATTTGTGGCAATCCATAACACAGATCTTGCCATACCTGTTACCCTCACACAGGTGCTTTATTTCGATCAGGACGGGAAGCTGGTTGACAATTACCTTAAAGAAGGGAAGATACAAATAGCTCCGCTCGCCACCAGGAACTTTTACATCCCTTATGAGGACAAGAGCGGCACCGGTGCTAATTTCCTGATAGAATGGATTGCAGACACAATTGTTAACGAGCCTCTGATTGAATCGGTGACCCTGTGCCTGAAACCAAACAATACTATTTCAATAATGAGCCAGGGGAAAATTATCAGACAGAACAGGTAATTACCTCCTGAAGCTTGTCAGTATTTCAACCGGTGCAGAGGAAGAGTTAACATTGTCAAAGTCGCCCCTGAGTGTCTTCAGCGCATATATCTCCTCATCTATCTCGGCTCTGGTCCTGTAACCACGCCTGCGGAGAAAAGCCATGGGGGAGCTCCATCCCTGTATGCCGTGCTGCAGTAGGAATCCGGCAACTACCAGGGTCAGCAAATACCATTTCCTGCTAAAGATGGTTCCGAATACTACACCTGTCAGAGCCAGCGAAGAAGCATTCACTTCAAGCGCTCTCTCAATATCCCATTCATTCTGTATCTTATCGAGACGACTGTTGATCTCCGATATCGACAGGTTCTGATACCTGTCTGTCCTTTCCATCAACTCCTCATCGATCATCACATTCGTCTTATCGGGTGTGTTTTCCCTTACCCTGTCCCTGATTGTCGTTCCTTCTGTTGCCATATTATTTCATTTTTAATTAGTTAATGCACCTTGCGGATTAAAGTACAGGGAGTAATTGAATAACAAAATTTATAATCCGGGGTTCATTCTAAAGACTCATGTTCATCATCAACGGAACTTTAGGCACTATAGTCACTCTGGGCACTTCAGGCACCTTTTTTGTGTTATCTTTGCATATTTCTCATCCACAAAGGGAATGGAGCTTATAGTAATAGCGCTTCTGATACTTCTGAACGGGTTTTTCGCCCTTTCGGAGATTGCTTTGGTTTCCAGCAAAAGGACAAGGCTTGAGCAATTCAGGGAGAAAGGGAGCAAAGGTGCCGCTACAGCATTACGTCTGCTTGGGAACTCTGAGAGTTTCCTTTCGGCAATACAGGTAGGCATTACATTGATCGGTATAATAACCGGTGTCTTCGGCGGGATAAGCATTGCCGACAAAATAGCTCCATTTTTCGGCAGGATCGTAGCTCTCAGCGAATTTGCAGATGAAATAGCACTGGCAATCACTATAATTACCATAACTTATTTCTCAATTGTGATCGGAGAGCTAGTTCCGAAAACAATTGCTCTCAGCAATCCGGAAAGGATTGCAATAAGGATAGCCCCGGCGATCCACTACTTCAGCATCGTCTTTTATCCTGTTGTGAGGTTCCTGTCCTGGTCGACTTCCCTAATCAACGGTCTTCTTGGAATAAGGAAGCACAGCGAACAACTCACTGAGGCGGAGCTGCGGCAGTTGATACGCACTGCCTCCCATGAGGGAGTGATTGAGAAGTATCAGAACCAGCTCCACGAGAAGGTATTCTACTTCTCCGACAAGAAGGCAAGGCATATAATGACACACCGGACTGGGGTGGAATGGATCGATTTGACAATGCCCGCGGAGAAGATCAGGGAAGACCTGGTTAAAGCCCATCACACAATTCTGGTATGCGGAAACGGAAGCCTCGAGAATTTCGAAGGGATTCTTTCACTGAAGGACTATTTTTCGGCGGTCAACACTTCCGGAATGTTCAATATCCGCGATCTTCTCACCCAGCCGGTCATAGTTCCCGAGAACATGGATGCGCACCGGGTGCTGGAGAAGCTTAAGAAAAGCAAGAAGCACTTCAGCATAGTGGTGAATGAGTACGGAAGCTTTGAAGGCATAATAACCGTGCACGACATAATGGAGAACATCATCGGAGAGGTGCCTGAGGAAGATGAATCATACGAACCTGACATTTTCGTCCGTGATGACAAATCATACCTTGTAAGCGGGGATGCGCCGGTGGAAGTGCTTGACGGCATTCTCGAGAACTACATGACCGACTTTGAAAAGATCGACTATTCAACTGTGGCCGGTTTTGTGCTTTACAATATTAAAAAGATACCGAGGGTCGGAGACAAGTTCGATCTTGGCGTGCACACCATCGAGATTGTGGATATAGACGGTAAGAGGGTTGATAAGATACTCATCAGGAAGAGGGAAAACAATGATAAATGAATTCTTCAATTTGGGTAAGGAATATGCATAAGAATACATTCTCAACTTTAGTCACACGTAACTTTAGTCACTTTAGTCACTCTAAAAGATGGATTCAGAACATATAATGGGCACCAGCCCGGTGTTGCTGGCCCTGCTTGCCACCACGTACACATATTTTACCACGGCTCTCGGTGCGGGGATGGTGTTCTTCTTCAGAACGATCAACAAAAAGATACTCAATTCGATGCTCGGGTTTGCTGCCGGGATCATGATCGCTGCAAGCTTCTGGTCGCTTCTCAAGCCGGCAATTGAAATGGCCGGTGAGATGGGCACCACACCCTGGGTACCTGCAGTCGCAGGCTTTCTTGCGGGTGGCGCATTCATCCTGCTCATTGATAAGTTATTGCCCCACCTGCACATGGGACTTGCCACCGACAAGGCTGAGGGCATCAAAACTACATGGCAAAGGAGCATACTGCTCATCCTTGCAATCACGCTTCACAATATCCCTGAGGGACTTGCAGTCGGGGTGGCATTCGGAGCGCTCGCCCAAAACCCCGACCTGGCAACACTTTCCGGAGCCACGGCACTGGCAATAGGTATAGGCTTACAGAACTTCCCTGAGGGAGCTGCAGTGTCGATACCTCTCAGGAGAGAAGGCTTTTCAAGGAGAAAGTCTTTCTTCTACGGCCAGCTTTCCGGGATAGTTGAACCCATTGCAGGAGTCCTGGGCGCTTATCTCGTCCTGATCATCGAGCCCCTTCTCCCCTATGCCCTTTCATTCGCAGCAGGCGCCATGATTTTTGTCGTGGTCGAGGAGCTAATCCCCGAATCACAGACGGGGAATGAAACAGACCTCTCCACAATCGGCGCAATGCTGGGATTCGCAGTGATGATGATGCTCGATGTCGCCTTTGGATAATCAAACCGGATGAGTATTTTTGGGCATGAAAAACAATCTTCTCATCAGGGTAACAGGCCTTATTATTTTATTGTCTTTCAGCATTGTTGCATTCCCACAGGAAAAATACACTGTTCCGGAAACCGATTCATTGTTGTCAAAGCAGCTCTCCGAAGTCGTGGTAACAGCCAACAGGTTCGGATCAGCCCGCCTGAAGACACCCGAAGCAATACGTGTACTAGATAGCAGGAAGATCCTGCGACAACAATTGCGCACTTCATCAGAAGCCCTGACTTTGACACCCGGTGTTTTCGTGCAGAAAACAAACCATGGCGGAGGATCCCCGTTCATCCGCGGCCTCACGGGAAACCAGACGCTTCTTCTCATTGATGGCATAAGACTCAGTAATTCAGTGGTGCGATATGGCCCCAACCAGTATTTCAACACAATCGATGTATTCTCCACTGAAAAATTCGAGGTAATGCGCGGCAGCGGATCGGTGCAATACGGTTCGGATGCCATTGGCGGAACGATCCAGGCTTTTACACCGGTGCTCCGGTATACTGATAAGGCTGAGTGGGGCGGAACAGCTCTTGCAAGAGCAGCAACACATGGAATGGAACAGAGTTTTCACGGAAACATAAGATACAGCGGGAACAAGGCAACTTTCAGGGGCGGCATAACTGCCAGGAATTTTGGTGATCTTGTCGGAGGCGATACAACAGGCAGGCAGGCACCAACAGGTTACAGCGAGCTCGACTTTGATCTGAAAGGCAAAGTGAAGATTGCCAATTCATCTGAACTTACAATGCTCTTCCAGAGGGTTCACCAGTCCCATGTGCCGGTTTATCACAAAGTTGTCCTGGAGAACTATGAGTTGAACAGGATGGATCCCCAGCAAAGGATGCTCGGTTATATCAGGCTGAACCAGAAAATAAATGCGGGAATCCTCGAATCAGCTGTTCTAACAGCTTCGTACCAGCAAAACGACGAAACACGCGAGAGCCGCAAGAGCAGGTCAACGCTCTTCAGATCTGAGACAGACAGGGTTAAAACATTATCTCTTTCGGGTGAGGTGTTGCTGAAGAAAGGAGAATACTGGACTTCAAACACCGGTTTCGAGATCTACAACGACTATGTAAACAGCAACAGGATCGACCAGGACATGATGAGCCTTACCCGTTCCCTTAAAAGAGGCCTTTACCCCGATGGCTCCTCTATGACCAGCCTTGCATTCTATAGCCTGCATTATCTTGATCTTGACAAGTGGAGCTTCACTGCAGGTGTCAGGTACAACAGCTTTATCAACAGGGTTGAAGACAGCGACCTTGGAATAGTTACCCTGAAGCCATCAGCGCTTGTCGCCAGTGTGGCAGCGCTATGGAAGCTAAGCAGGAGCTCGGGTATCTTCATCTCGGCTGGTAACGGCTTCAGGGCTCCCAACATCGACGACCTGGGAACCCTCGGGATAGTGGATTTCAGGTACGAAACACCCAATTTTTCGTTGAACCCCGAACATTCATTCCAGTACCAGGCAGGCTATAAGCTTCAGGGGAAGAAACTCAGGGGCGAATTTTACCTTTACCGCAATGAACTCTATAACCTGATTGTAAGAAACAAAGTGCCCGGTGACACTATCGAAGGATATCCGGTCTACAGGAAGGAGAATGTCGAAAGGGCTTACATACAGGGGATTGAAACGGCATTGGAATATGAGCTGATCTCATCGGTCGTATTCACCGGAAATGTGACTTATACATTTGGTCAAAACATTACAAAGAATGAACCGGTGAGGAGGATCCCCCCGATGTTCGGCCGTTTTTCGGCAGAGTATAACAAGGATTCCTGGAATTTAGGTATCGAATGGCTTGTTGCCTCAAAGCAGGATCGCCTGGCAAAAGGCGACATGGAGGATAACAGGATCCCTGCCGGCGGAACCCCCGGCTGGAACATTTTCAATATTTCGGCAGGATATTCGGTTAATAAATTCACAATAGATTTAAGCCTGATCAATCTTTTTAATGAGGATTACCGGTACCACGGATCCGGAGTGAACGGAACAGGCAGATCGGCGTTCCTGAGTGTTTCGGTCGATCTGTAACTTAAGAGACTTAAGTGACTTAAGTGACGTAAGTGACGTAGGGATTTAAGGACTCCGGACTCGAAGACTCGTGACCCACGACGCATTGTAACAGCCACGAATGATAAAAACTCTCCTAAGGAGAACCTCTTGCCATTTCCGATTGTTAATCAATGAATGCGCTTTATACCAATGCAATAATGGAACAACAACTTGTCAGTGTTTACAGCGGAACGGAGGCTTCAGTGCAGTTGCTCAAAGGGAAGCTCGAAATGATGGGAATATCAGCCGAGATCAGGAAAGATTCAAACGCCGGAACATGGGGTGTTGTTCCCGATAATATCGACCTTTACATTGAGTCTGCATACCGGAAGGCAGCAGAGCCGATAATCGAGGAATTCACAAGCAGCAGGCACGTTGAAAAGCTTTAGAGCCCCTTGAGGTAAACACAGAAAAGCTTAATTATCTGGTAAATCCCGGTACGAAATCCATCTTTTGTGGCGGATTCCTTAGAAGATTGATGCTTTTTGATTAGATTTGAGTTTCCGGTACTTCGTTAATGAAGGAATTCACTTAAATCATTTTATTCAGGGATGAATTCTACAAATGTGAAAACAAAGAATTTTTCTTTGCCAAAATCGCCGACCGGTATTCAGGGTCTGGATGAGATTACTTACGGGGGGCTGCCAAAAGGAAGGACAACTCTCGTAGCTGGCTCAGCGGGAAGCGGTAAAACACTCCTTGGAATGGAATTTCTTGTAAAAGGGGCCACCGAATTCGGCGAGAACGGTGTATTCATGGCTTTTGAAGAAACAGATAAGGAGCTTGTCGCCAATGTCTCATCTCTGGGTTTCAAACTCGATGAGCTTGTGCAATCCGGAAAGATCATGATCGATCATGTTCATATCGATCCCAGGGAGATAGAGGAAACAGGAGAATATGATCTTGAAGGATTGTTCATAAGGCTCGACCATGCAGTAAGAACAGCAGGCGCAAAGAGGGTGGTGCTCGATACGATCGAATCGCTTTTTTCAGGCTTTTCAAATCCTGCAATTCTCAGGGCTGAGCTCCGCAGGTTGTTCAGATGGCTTAAAGACAAGGAACTGACAGCCATCATTACCGGTGAAAGGGGTGACAGCACGATAACACGACAAGGCCTCGAAGAATATGTATCTGACTGTGTCATTGTGCTCGATCACAGGATTATGGAAGAATCGTCTACAAGGAGAATGCGCATTGTCAAGTACCGCGGATCAATGCATGGCACGAATGAATATCCGTTCCTTATAGATGAAAGTGGTTTTTCAGTGCTCCCCATCACATCAGTAGGCCTTACACATGAAGTTTCCACGGAAAGGATCTCATCCGGGATTCAGGAACTTGATGACATGATGGAAAAGAAAGGTTTTTACAAAGGAAGCAGCATACTTGTTTCGGGAACGGCAGGCACCGGGAAAAGCAGCCTCACGGCACAGTTCGCGTCAGCTGCATGCAGAAGGCGTGAAAAGGTGCTTTATTTTGCAATGGAAGAATCCCCTTCACAGATAATCAGGAATATGAGATCGATCGGAATCGATCTTGACAAATGGGTTAAGAAGGGTCTTCTGCAGTTCCATGCAATGAGGGCGACAATGAACGGGCTCGAGATGCATCTTACAGTAATGAACAAGGAAATAACAGACTTCCAGCCCGACATCGTGGTTGTGGATCCGATTAACAGCTTTGTCTCAGGAAGCAATGCTCTCGAGGCACGTGCAATGTCGATGAGGCTGATAGACTTCCTTAAAATAAAACATATTACAGGCTTTTTCACTTATCTCACCAGGGCGACGGAAGATATTGAAAATAATTTCATTTCATCGCTCATAGACACCTGGATACTTCTGCGCGACATTGAAATGAACGGCGAAAGGAACCGTGGACTTTACATTCTTAAATCCAGGGGAATGAACCATTCAAACCAGATAAGGGAATTCCTGCTTACTGGTTCAGGTATCAGCCTTATTGATGTCTATACCGGGATGGACGGAGTTCTGACGGGTTCATCGAGGATTGCCCAGGAAGCCAGGAATGATGAGGAAAAGTTAACGGTTAAGCAGGAACTTGACCGGCACAGGAGATCTCTCGAACAAAAAAGGAAAACCATGGAAGCCAGGATCGCCACCATTCAGGCAGAGTTCCAGGCGGAAGAAGATGAAGCCCTGAAAATCATTGGCCTTGAGAATCAAAGAGCTTCAAGACTGGAGAATGGTTTAAAAAGCATGGCAAAGAGCCGGAGAGGAAATGATCCCGGAAAGAAAAAGTGACAGGACAATCAATCCATTATTAATTCCATGGTTCTTAAAAAAACCGGAGCAAATAATCCGAACAAAGGCAACCCTGATCCTGACAAGTGGATCCTCAGGTTGTACGTCGCAGGGCAATCGGCAAAGTGCATATTGGCGTTCACAAACCTTAAAAGGATCTGCGAAACTGAACTGAAGGGCAAATATTCTATAGAGGTCATAGACCTTCTCGAAAATCCTCAGCTCAGCAGGGAGCACCAGATACTGGCGATTCCAACCCTTGTGAGGAAGCTTCCTGTTCCTGTAAGAAAAATCATCGGTGATCTTTCAGATACCGAAAAGGTGCTTGTTGGCCTTGATATTAAACCTATGGAAATCCTGAAATCAAAATAAACGATTTGCCACATTGGCATCGGAAATAAAGTTTTATGAAAAGAAAAGTACAGTCAAAAGGATCTGAAAAGATTGAGAAGGCGGTTAAGTTTGCGGAGAAGGAAAAGTATGTCCTGAGGCTGTATGTAACAGGTACAACGCCACATTCAGTCAAGGCAATATCAAATATTAAGGATTTATGTGAGCAATATCTGAAAGGACGATATGAGCTCGAAGTGATAGACCTTTATCAGCAGCCCGACCTTGCGCAGGGCGAGCAAATCATTGCTGCGCCTACTCTCATTAAAAAGCTCCCGCTTCCATTAAGGAGAATTATCGGAGACATGTCAGGCACAGAGAAGGTTTTGGTGGGTCTCGATCTCAGAAAACTTGGAGAATAAAGTGTGCCGTGCAAATGCCAATTGTCAGTAAAAAAAATCCGGAAAACGATCTTCGCGCCGAAATTGAAGAACTGAAAACACGCCTCAGCGAAACAGAAGCAACGCTTAACGCCATACGAAGGGGTGAAGTCGACGCAATAGTGGTTTCCGGAGAGGACGGCGATAAGATTTTCTCCATAACCTCCTCGGAAACACCGTACCGCATTATTATTGAGAATATGGATGAGGGTGCTGTAACCCTCTCTTCATCCGGCATAATCCTTTATTGCAATCAACGTTTCGCGGAAATCGTCAACATCCCTTTCGAAAAAATTATCGGGACAAATTTTGAAGATTATATTTCATTTAATGATATTCCTGAGCTTGGCAGGATATTGAAGTCAGGGCTAAAAAGATCCCAAAAGGGCGAGCTCGCTCTTAGTTCTGCCAGAAAGACCGTAAGGCTCTCGCTCTCGCCCCTCCCACCAAATATCCCCGGTGATATTTGCATAATAGTGTCCGATATTACCGAAATATCCAACTACCAGAATTACCTCAGGGAGATGGTCGATGAACGCACTTCGGAGCTGAAAATAGCAAACCTGAAGCTCAATTCTGACATTGAGAAGCTCCGCGTTGCTGAAAAAGCTCTCCAGGAAAGCAGGGAAAGGCTTTCCCTCGCCCTTGAGAATGGCCAGATAGGTACATGGGAATGGGATCTTGCATCTGATGCTTTTATCTGTGATGAACGGACTGAAAGAATGTTCGGAATAAAAAATGTCACACCAGATAAGACCTATCCTTCATTCTTCAATTTCATTCATGAGGAGGATCTTCCGCATGTGAGACGGACCGTCTGCAAAGTAATTGAGGAAAGTGATCATCTCGATACCATCTTCCGTGTAAAGCCATATAATGGTGAAGCCAACTATATCAGCATCAAAGCGTTTATCAACCGCGACAATGACGGTAAAGCCATAAGCATGACGGGTGTCTGTTTCGATGTCACCGGTATGAAAAAGGCTGTGGAGCAGGCATTGATAAAGATCAACGAGGAGTTGCTCCGCTCAAACACCGACCTGCAGCAATTCGCTTATGTGGCCTCACACGACCTTCAGGAGCCGTTGCGAATGGTTTCAAGCTTCACCCAGCTTCTTCAGCATAAGTACTACGATAAGCTAGGAACTGACGGGAATGAGTATATCCATTATGCAGTCGAAGGTTCCAAAAGGATGTATGAGCTCCTCAACGGACTCCTGGCCTATTCCAGGATCCAGACAAGGGGAAGGGAATTTACAGAAGTCAGTATGAACAGGGTGGTCGAAAAAGTCACTGAAAACCTTAGGCTCATCATAACCGAAACAAAAGCTGTCATAAAACATTCCGGGCTTCCCGATATTGTCGGAGACGAAAATCAGATGATCCAGGTAATCCAGAACCTGATCGAGAACGGCCTTAAGTTCCGAAGAGGCATTCCGGAAATAGAAATAAGCTGTGAGAAAAAAGATGATTACCACATATTCGCCGTAAAAGACAAGGGTATCGGGATGGAGTCACAGTATTTTGACAGGATTTTCAGGATATTCCAGAGGCTGCACCGTTCTGATGCCTATAGCGGAACAGGAATAGGACTTGCAATCTGCAAACGTATTATCGAAAGGCACGAAGGTAAAATTTGGGTGGAATCTGAGTTGGGGGTGGGATCGAGTTTCTTCTTTTCAATACCGGTAAACCTCCAGGTTAATTCATCTGTATGATGAAAGAAATTTTTGTAACGGTACTGGTTTGCATTTTCTTTTTTTCATGCAGTCCAGGAGGAAATTTCGAAAAGGTGGAAATAGGCAACCAGATCTGGATGTCTGAGAACCTTTCTGTTACCAGGTTCAGCAACGGGGATGAAATACCTGAAGCAAAAACAGTAATCGACTGGATGAGGGCGTGCTCCAAAGGGCAGCCGGCCTGGTGTTATCCTCTGAACAGCCCAGAAAACAATGGGAAATACGGAAAGCTGTACAACTGGTTTGCCGTAGTTGATCCCAGGGGCATTGCACCTGAGGGCTGGCATGTTTCTTCTGACGATGAATGGAGGGAGCTAACAGACAATCTCGGCGGTGAAATTTTTGCCGCATATAAGCTTCGTACAACGGCAGAGGGAGCTGTTCAAAACAGCGAAACAGGTTTCTCGGGCCTTCCTGCCGGCGGCCGAAAGGGTGACGGGACATATTTCAGCTTTGGAAGCAAAGGTTATTGGTGGACCTCGTCACCGGTAAATGATGAATATGCCTGGATAAGGCAGCTCGATTACATACAGTGCAGCATGAGCAGCATCACTTTCTCCAAACAAAGCGGCCTGTCGGTCCGTTGTATCAAGGATAAATAGACTTAAACCCCCGACCCCAAGACTCTAAGACTCCAAGACCCCAAGACCCAATGACCCTCGACCATATCGCCATCTGGACAAAAGACCTTGAACGGCTCAAAGATTATTACGTGAAATTCTTCGATGGCCGCGCAAATGAGAAATATGTCAACAGTGAAACCGGGTTCCAGAGCTACTTTGTTTCATTCGGCACCGGAAGCCGTATTGAATTAATGCAGAAACCCGGCATTCCCGGTAATCTAAATGACAATGTTGACAAGCAACATATTGGTATTATTCACCTGGCTTTTGGTGTTTCAACCATGGAACAGGTCATTTCCAAATCTGAAGAGCTCGCTGAAGCAGGTTTCAAAATACTCCGCGGACCAAGGAAAACAGGCGACGGTTACTTCGAGTTCGAGACACTGGATCCGGACAACAACAGGATCGAAGTTACAACCATTCCGGCAAAAAAGTAATGAAGAAAATCGCTGCAATAATCCTGGAGAACGACAAAGGTGAATTCCTGCTTTACCTTCGCGACAACAAGCCGGACATCCCATTTCCTGACCATTGGGACCTTATCGGAGGACATGTGGAAGAGGGCGAAACTACAGAACAGGCGCTTGTCAGGGAGGTTAAGGAAGAGCTTGGGATCGAATTGAAGGAATACAAGTATTTCAGGACTTATGAATGCCTCGATGGCGATGCATATCCCAATACGAAATATATTTACTCAGGCAAAATAAACATCCCGGTTGAAGAGATAACCCTTTATGAGGGAGTAAGACCTGCATATTTCACAAGGGAAGAGATACCCGATGTAAAGTTTGCCAATATCCTGAAATCTATTGTGCTGGATTATATCAGCGCTAAAAACTTACACAGAGGAAATCCGGAGAACCACAGAGGTCACTGAGTAATGTTAAAGACTCTGTGAATCTCTATGCCTCCATCTGTGAAAACTCTGTGTGTAATGTTAAAAGCTTGTGAATCTCTGTGCCTCCTCTGTGAAACTCTGTGTGTAAAGTTAAAAACTCTGTGAATCTCTGTGCCTCCTTCTATGTTGAAAACCAAATTAACAGCTAGGTTTTTTCATTCTCAGGCTTTTTTCTCTCTTAAAAACTGGCTTATAACAAATCAGGGTTCAGTCAAGGCCGAGCGATAGCGAGTTTATAT
>JBLNAO010000230.1:0-8558 GCA_050259395.1 Chloroflexota bacterium | reverse complement strand
GATAATTATTATTAATTTTATCTCTTTAAGGTTTTGCCTTGCAGGAGATAAATAAAATAATAAAAGGTTGTCTTGCCGGTAACAGAAGGGACCAGGAACTGCTTTACAGAAGGCATGCTTCAAAGCTTTATGCAGTATGCCTCCAGTATTCGGGAAATGATGAGGAAGCAAGGGATATTTTGCAGGAAGGGTTCATCAAGATCTTTGAAAATCTCAAAAATTACAAATTTGAAGGTTCTTTTGAAGGATGGATGAGAAGAATAACAGTCAACACGGCTCTCGAAAAATTCAGGAGCAAGCATAACCTCTACAGGGTTGACGACATCGATACCATCCCGGAACCTGACGCTGATCCTGATAACACTGATTATGCGGGGCTTGAAGCTGCGGATCTGCTGGTGATTATAAGGGAGCTGCCTCCCAAATACAAGATGGTTTTCAATCTTTACGCAATTGAAGGCTATTCACATAAAGAAATAAGCAAACTTGTTAACATATCTGAGGGTACTTCGAAATCAAATCTCGCAAGGGCGAGAATAATACTGCAGAGGCGAGTCGGATCTTTTACAGGATTAAAAAAGAAAATTGCGAATGGATGACCGCAAGGCAAATATAGATCTCTTGTTCAGGAACGGACTGAAAGACTATGAGGTCCTTCCGCCGCAGGACGTCTGGGAAAACATTCAACCTGTTGTCAGAAAGAAAACAGGCATGATCTTTCTCAGATATGCTGCTGCAGTGGCCGTTATCGTATCTTTAAGCTTTCTGACATGGACGCTGAGCCGTGATTTTAACCAGGGCATTCCCGATACATTTGCAATTCTCAACATCTCACCCTCGCAACCCATAAAGCTTGCAGAATCTTATCCTTCAGATCTTCCTCAGAATTCACCCGATCTTCCTCAAAATGATCTGATGAATGCTCCGGAAAAAGCAGTATTCAATTCAGAAATATTTATTCTAAGCGGGAACACAAATCCGGGCATTGTACTTTCAGGTCCTGAAAAGGCTGATGTTTCATCCGTACCGCAGAACATAAGTATTGAAAAATTCAGCAAGGAGCTTCCTGAATATTATCCTGAAGTCAGGCTTCCCGACAAAAGATGGTCGATCTCGGCGATGGCATCACCCACATATTATTCCAGAATAGGAACTGGAAATGAGGAATTAATGAAAATGGCAGCCTCCGAAAATGCCACCCCATCATACAGCGGGGGTGTTGCTCTCGCATACAAGATCAGTAAACGCTTCAGCATACAGACAGGGCTTTATTATTCCGGTTACGGACAGGAGATCGGAGGGGTGAATTCATTTTCGGGATTTAAGAGTTACTCCGATGCAAAAGGATCAGGTAGTTTTGAGGTAATGACCTCGAATGGCCCGGTACGCACAAGTAACGGCGATGCTTTCCTTAAATCCGATGCCCAGGCCGGAAAAGTTCTGACCGCTTATACCAACGATGTTTTCGATCCAGAAAAAGCAAATCTGAGCTTTGTGGATAACTCGCTTGTCCAGAACTTCAGCTACATACAGATGCCTGTTCTCATCAGGTACAAGTTTATTGACAGGAATATCGACTTCAATCTTCTCGGAGGAGTTTCCTATGATTTCCTGGTCGGTAATTCCGCTTTTGCAAAAACAGGTTCCGGAAAATACCACATTGGCGATACACAAGGCATGAATTTTTTGATTTTCAGCAGCTCTGTGGGTATGGGAGTTGAATATAACTTCTCGGAAAAGGTCTCGCTTAACTTCGAGCCTACATTGAGGTATTTTGTAAATCCATTTAACGATGCAGCAGGAACCAGGATACATCCTTATTCTTTCGGCGTCTTTTCCGGTATATCATATAAGTTCTGAAAGGCTCATTCCATCCTTTCCTTCTTTAAAAAATTTAGTTTAATTTGTCACATCCATATGAACCTGAGAAGGCTAAATATGTTATTTTTGCATTGGATTTGAGAGGGTAAGCAGTACAGCACAAAAGAATTATGAAAAGCATTTATAGTAAAACAGTACTCACGGTATTCGTTCTGATAAGCTCATCTATTGTTATTCTTGCAGTTGCTCTTGGTTTTAAGCAGTCAGGAACAGACACACAGCCTGCTCAGCGGGGTGACACACTTTATGCAGTCAAACCATTCACTATTCCTGACCTTGTTACTTTTGCCGGAGAGAGGATGCCGCTGGAGAATTTCGACACAAAGGAAAGTCTTGAGAGAGAAATTCTTACAAATGCGTACAGGCATTCTTCAACCATTCTGATTATAAAAAAAGCAAACAGGTATAATCCGATTATCGAAAAGATACTTGCTAAAAACGGCATTCCGGAAGACTTCAAATACCTTGTGGCTGCGGAAAGCGAGTACAATAATGTTGTTTCTCCTGCGGGTGCGTCGGGTTTCTGGCAGATCATGGCCCAGACCGGGAAAGAGGAAGGGCTGGAAATCAATACAATCGTCGATGAACGTTACGATATTGAAAAATCCACACAGTTCGCATGTGATTTTTTCAAAAAATCATATGAGAAATTCGGCAACTGGACCCTGGTAGCCGCCTCATATAATGGTGGGAGGGCAGGGATCGATCTGCAGATAGAGATCCAGAATCAGCACAATTATTATGACCTGCTGCTCAATGAGGAGACGGCGAGATACATCTTCAGGGTTGTGGCATATAAGCTCATTATATCCGATCCGGCAGCTTATGGCTTCAATATCAGGCAGGAAGAACTTTATCCGGAAATGAAATACTATGAGGTTAAAGTCGATACCGCTGTTTCGGACTTCTCGCAGTTTGCCGGTAGATTCAATACAAATTACAAGCTGCTTAAATACCTGAACCCGTGGCTCAGGAAACCATATCTTACTCCAAAACCAAATAAAGAGTATACAATCAAGATTCCGGCTGAAGGAATGAGAAACCTCGACAAAACCGTAATCCTGACAGACAAAACGGAGGTTCAATGAGTGAGGAGATCAATGTCCTCGGCGCGCGCGTACACAACCTACAGAATATCGATGTAACAATTCCGAGAAACAAGCTGGTGGTAATTACCGGTCTCAGCGGAAGCGGAAAATCTTCGCTGGCGTTCGATACGATATACGGCGAAGGACAGCGTCGTTACATGGAGACACTTTCAGCCTATGCACGTCAGTTCCTTGGTGGCATGGAACGACCCGATGTCGACAAGATAACAGGCCTCAGCCCGGTAATCTCAATTGAGCAGAAAACAACCAACAAGAATCCGCGTTCGACAGTCGGGACAATTACAGAGATATATGATTTCCTGAGGCTTTTGTATGCCAGGGCAGGGGAGGCTTACTCTTATGAGTCGGGTGAAAAAATGGTGAAATACACCGACGATCAGATACTCGGTTTGATCAAGTCGAAATTTGACAGTAAAAAAGTATATGTACTGGCTCCGCTGGTCAAAGGCAGAAAAGGTCATTACAAGGAGCTTTTCGAACAGCTCAGGCGGAAGGGTTACCTTAGCGTGAGGATAAATGGTGAAATAAAGGAACTTGTTCCTTCAATGAAGCTCGACCGTTACAAGACGCATTTTATAGAGCTTGTTATCGACAAGTACAGGGTTGGGGATGTGGCCGACAAGAGGCTTCATGATTCCATTATCACTGCTCTCGACCAGGGCGATGGTGTGATGATGGTGCTCGATGCTGACAGCAATGAGCCCAGGTATTTCAGCCGGCACCTCATGGATCCTGTTTCAGGGATATCGTACAATGAACCGGCGCCTCATACTTTCTCCTTCAACTCACCTCAGGGAGCATGTCCCCACTGCAATGGCCTGGGTGAAATCTCGAGCATTGATGAGAAAAAGCTTGTTCCAAACCCATCGCTCAGCATAAGGAAAGGAGGAATAGAGCCTCTTGGGAAATACCGCAATTCCTGGATCTTCTGGCAGATTGAAGCGATTGCCGAGAAGAACGGTTTCACTCTGGATACTCCTGTTGGCGAAATACCCCCGGATGCTTTAAACAAAGTCCTTTATGGCTCTGATGAAGTGCTGAAGCTCTCAAATACACCTCTTGGGATGTCATCTAATTACCTCCTGACATTTGAAGGTGTTGTTAACTATGTCGGCAATACAGAAGCCGTAAACGGCGAGAAAAGCACCTCGCGTTTGAAGGAACAATATATTCAGTACAGTGTTTGTCCGGATTGCAATGGCACCCGGCTTAAGAAGGAGGCCCTGTATTACAAAATAGGTGGTAAGAATATCGGCGAGCTGTCGGCGATGGATATCAAGGAGTTACATTCTTACCTTTCGGGTGTTGAAGAAAAAATGTCGGGCAACCAGCGCATAATTGCATCTGAAATACTTAAAGAAATCAGGACGAGGCTGGGCTTTCTGCTTGAAGTAGGGCTCGAATATCTTTCACTGAACAGGGGCTCAAGGACCCTGTCAGGGGGAGAGAGCCAGAGAATAAGGCTTGCCACGCAGATAGGGTCGAGGCTTGTGAATGTATTGTATATTCTTGATGAGCCCAGCATCGGCCTGCACCAGAGAGACAACAGAAGGCTTATAGAAGCCCTGAAACAGCTCCGTGATGCCGGCAATTCAGTCATCGTCGTTGAACATGACAAGGAGATGATACTGTCGGCCGATCATGTCATCGACATCGGTCCTGGGGCCGGCAGGCTGGGCGGCCTCATAGTCGCGGAGGGAACTCCCGCGGAACTGATGAAGACAAATACGATGACGGCTGCATATCTGAAGAATAAAAAGAAGTTCGAGATACCCGGGAAAAGGAGAACCGGCAATGGTAAATTCATCATCCTTCGCGGTGCAACAGGACATAACCTCAAGGATGTCGATCTTATACTTCCCCTGGGTACTTTCGTATGCATTACAGGTGTTTCGGGAAGCGGTAAATCATCTCTTATAAACCAGACACTTCACCCAATACTTGCAAAAAAGCTTCATCATGCCGGCGCTTCCTCACTTCCGTATACCGGGATAACCGGTATCGAAAATGTTGACAAGGTGATCGAGGTGAACCAATCACCCATCGGACGAACACCCAGATCGAACCCGGCGACATACACAGGAGTCTTCACCGACATAAGAAAGCTCTTTGAACAAACTACCGAGGCTAAGATCAGGGGATTTGGTGCGGGAAGATTCTCTTTCAACGTCAAAGGCGGACGTTGTGAAGGATGTCAGGGTGCGGGGATGAAAACCATTGAAATGAACTTCCTTCCTGATGTATACGTGAACTGCACTGACTGCAACGGGAAACGATACAATCGCGAAACACTTGAGGTTAAGTACAAGGGAAAGAATATCAGCGATGTACTGGATATGACTGTAGACACTGCTGTCGACTTCTTTGCGAGTATCCCTTCCATTCATCACAAAATAAAGACCTTACAGGATGTTGGGCTTGGTTATATAAGACTGGGACAGCAGTCAACAACGCTTTCCGGTGGTGAAGCCCAGCGCGTGAAGCTTGCAACCGAGCTTTCAAGAAAAGACACCGGCAGGACAATCTACATCCTCGACGAACCAACAACAGGCCTCCACTTCGAAGATGTACGCGTTTTACTCGATGTGCTTAACAAGCTTGTAAACAGGGGCAACACCGTCATTGTTATCGAACATAACCTCGATGTGGTAAAAATGGCCGATCATGTTATTGACCTTGGCCTTGAAGGCGGCAGTGAAGGAGGAAGGATTATCTTCTCCGGCACACCGGAAGAGCTGGCGGCTGATAAAACCAGCTACACCGGAAAATATCTGAAGCCGGAACTTCACGCATAAGATTTTAACTATATTTGGGCTCTAACTTTTCGATTCTTGATCATGGAGAAACCAGTTGATCTTATTAAAGATGCATTTGAACAGAAGACCTGGAATGAGATTCACACCACAGATTCCTGGAGGGTTTTCAAAATAATCTCAGAGCTTGTCGAGGGTTTTGAAAAACTTTCGCGTATCGGGCCCTGTGTTTCAATTTTCGGCTCAGCAAGAACTCATTACAATGACAAATATTACAGACTTGCTGAAGACATAGCCTTCAAACTGGTTCAGAATGGTTACGGAGTGATAACAGGCGGTGGTCCGGGAATCATGGAGGCAGCCAACAAGGGAGCCGCCAAAGGGAAAGGCAAGTCGGTTGGAATTAACATAGATCTTCCTTTCGAACAGCGCCCCAACCCGTATATCGATTCAGATAAGCTCATTACTTTCGATCACTTCTTTGTGCGCAAGGTAATGTTCATGAAGTACGCCCAGGGTTTCATTGTTCTTCCCGGCGGCTTTGGCACATTTGACGAACTTTTCGAGGCAATAACCCTTATTCAGACACGAAAGATTGGCAAGTTCCCTATCATCCTTGTGGGTAAGAAATACTGGAGCGGTCTTTTAACATGGATCAAAGAGGAAATGCTGGAAGAAGAACATACAATTTCACCTGCTGACATAGATATTTTCAGCGTTGTGGATACTTCCGACGAAGCTGTTGATGTGATTATCAAGTTCTACTCGAGATACCTGCTGAGCCCGAACTTCTAGATTATTTCTTCATCATACGGTCCATTTCCCGGGCTGCATCTTTAGACTTGAGTGTCTGACGCTTGTCGTATTCCTTTTTCCCTTTTGAAATGGCTATCTCTGCTTTGGCAAGCCCCCTTTCGTTAATGAAGACTTTAATAGCAATTATCGTAAGTCCTGTTTCCTTGACCTTCCTTTCGATCTTCCTTAATTCACGCTTTGATAGGAGAAGCTTCCTGTCCCTCAGCGGATCGTGATTGTTCAGGTTGCCCCACCAGTACTCCGAAATATGCATTCCCCTCATGTAAAGCTCGCCATTGCTGAAGAGGCAGTACGTATCCACGATCGTTGCCTTTCCGAGCCTGATCGATTTGATCTCAGTACCTGACAGCTGTATGCCGGCAATGAACTTCTCGAGGAACTCATAATCGTGAGAAGCCTTCTTGTTCCTTATTACAATATCGCCGGCACTTCCCTTCATGTATTCAGTCAAACAATGCGTAAAAGATCTTGTCGAGGATCGTTTTCAGAATCGAGTTCATTACAACATAGACCCCAATTGCCAAAACGGATGTTGCTATGAGCAGGGGCAGCTTTTTGTATTGAGGGGGATCGAGGAATTTCTCTGCTCCGGCCCAGAATATATAAAGCCCATACAGGCCGATAATGTTCACGAACAGGAGAGATTCAAACAATCCGCTGAATATCTGGCAAATGAGGAAAGGGACGAACGAAAAGGTTATAATGGTGAATGAGATATAGAAATCTTTTCCGAGATCCAACGGGAAGGTTACTTCTCCCAGAACAAAGGCAGTTGCGTAAATCGTGCATAATAATACCAGGAAAGTCCTTAGCCCCGTGAATACGGAATAAACCGGAGGAAGGTTATTGCTGCTGAACATTAGCGATCCTGCAATTGCGGCAAGCGACACAAGCAGTACCAGCGGCAGGAGGAAGCTGTCGCGTATGACCTTAAGCGGTCTGTGTTCAACATTAATTGTTTCCCAGGCATTCGAGGGATCGAACAGGATGTTCTTTAAACCGGTAATGAAATATTTTATGTCCATGAAAATCGGTAAAATCAGGCGGGTCAAAATTAAATAAATTTAGGTAAATTGCTTGTTTCCCTCTTTAAAAGTACCATGAATGAGTTAAATAGCAAGTACGACCTGCTTTTAATTACCGGTCCCACTGCATCAGGAAAGACGAACCTGGCTGTTGCCGTGGCCAGACAAACCGGGAGCGAGGTGATTAGCGCGGATTCAAGGCAGGTGTACCGGGGAATGGATATTGGAACGGGTAAGGACAATGCTGATTATGTTACAGACGGTGTAAAAGTTCCCTGTCATCTGACAGACATTGCTGATCCGGGTTATAAATATAACGTCTTTGAATACCAGCGCGATTTTCTGAAGGTTTACACTGATCTGAAATCACGGGGAATCTTCCCGGTTGTCTGCGGAGGCTCAGGGATGTATGCCGACAGCATAATTTCAGGATACAAGATGTTTGAAGTTCCCCCCGACAGCGGCCTGAGATTAAGGCTGGAAAAGAAATCGATGGAGGAGCTCAGGGAAATACTTGCAACATATAAATCTCTTCATAACTCCACCGATATCGATACAAAAAAGAGGGTTATACGAGCCATCGAAATCGAGCATTTCAGCAAAAACAGGAAGGCAGGCAACAGCAGATTCCCCAGGATCAACTCACTTGTTGTCGGCGTTTCACTCGATCGCGAAAGCAGAAGGCAGAGAATAAGCGAGAGGCTGCGTAAAAGGCTCGAATCCGGACTTATAGAAGAGGTCAAAGGATTGATTGAAAGGGGAATAAGGCATGAAACACTGATCTATTATGGTCTCGAATACAAATACATTACTCTGTATCTCATGGGGCAGATATCACGTGAAGAAATGATCCGTGACCTGGAAATTGCCATACACCAGTTTGCAAAAAGACAGATGACCTGGTTCCGTGGCATGGAACGCAGAGGCATCACAATCAACTGGATCGACGGGCTTCTGCCGATGGAAGAAAAGGT
>JBLNAO010000229.1:0-6385 GCA_050259395.1 Chloroflexota bacterium | reverse complement strand
TTCCAGTGATGGATCTTCTTCCATTTTTACGAAATCCCATACCGGTCCCCTTTCAGCCCATTCATGATTACCCCTTATAAAAGCATGACCGCTGTGCTTTCCTGTGAGGAATGTGCATCTCGAAGGGGCGCTGACCGGTGACCCGGAATAGTAATTTGTGAATTTCACACCTGTTTTTGTGAGGGCATCTATATTGGGAGTTTCTATGATCTTCTGGCCATAGCATCCAATATCGGCATACCCGAGGTCATCACCCAGGATGAAGATTATATTGGGCTTTTTGACCTGGCTTTGAGATGTGCAGCCGGCAAGAGATACAGCCAGACCGGCAAGGCCGCTGATTAGTGTTAATTTCATTTCTTATATTTTTTAATGTGATTTTGGCACCAGGCAGGTACATCAGCCATTATAATGTCGTAAGATATTTTTCTTTTATCTGCTGAAAGCTTGAATAAAGTTCTGTAGTGGTAAGTTTCGCGGTACTCACGCTTCCGTCAATTCCTGGTTTCCTTTTGGAAGCCTCGAACATGAATGGTCCTTTGTACCCGCTTTTCACAAGTTCTGAAACAACTTCAGTCCAGTTAATAATTCCATCACCGGGCAACCAGTGCCTTTCATCGACTCCGTCAAAATCTGAAATATGCAATGTTGTTATTTTACTTCCAATCTTAGCAACAAATTCCTCCGGTTTCTCCTTCAGAAGATGATTTGAGTCAAAACATACTCCAAGATCGCTACCGACCTCATTTACAATCTGTAGAAGTTCATCGGCAGTGTTGCCAAGGCAGGTTCTTGGCAGGCATTCCAGTGCAAGCTGACCGTTCATTTTCTGAGCTTCGGCTGAAAGCAATTTTAAAGAAGCAACAGAATTTTGGATTCTTTGAGTTCTGATGCTGTCAGCTATCGGTTCTGAGCTTCCGTGAATTACAAATTTCGCCGGCTTTAAAGGAGCGCAGAGATTTATAATACGGCGGCACTCACTTATCATATTGACTCTGTCGGTATCGTTCAGCGTCGAAATATCATAAACCCGGCTGAATGGAAGATGGATCGACCATATCTGAATGCCGGCTGCTTCAGCATTTGTCCTGATATCTTCAACCCATTTTCTGCATTCATCATCCGATTTATCCCTGAAAACTCCCGATCCTATTTCGATAAAGTCAATTCCGCTTTTTTTGAAGCTTTCAAATTCCTGTTTGGAAAAATCATTAAACAGGCCAGATGAAGTTCCGACCTTCCAGCTCTTGATTAGTTTGGATGATTTATCCTGGCAGCCCGCTGTTGTGACTAACAACACTGCAAGACTTAACCTGATCATATTTCTTATCATAATTCCAAAATGATTTGGGGTTTAAAATCAAAGATGAAGCCGCCGGAATTCTGTCCGGCGGCTGAAACATTTAAACTACCAACCAGGGTTATTAGGGAGCAGGTTAGGATTCTCCTGTGTTTCATATGAAGGCACAGGCCACAGGTAATCCCGGTTAACGTTGAATTTTCTTACCAGTTTCTGGGTATTATTATAGGTAAAGATTGGGCCGTTGTTCACAATATGGGCTATTCTCCATCTCAGAATATCCATGTAGTAATATCCTTCGCCGGCAAACTCAATTCTCCTCTCAAGCCTGATCGCATCACGCATTTTGGTCTGATCCCCCATTGCAACATAAGTTGGCATGGAGGCATCGGTTGATTGAATACCCGGCATTCCGGCTCGCGTACGGACAAGGTTGAAGGCATCGTAAACACTCTGATCGATCTGGTTAAGTTCTGTCTTCGCTTCCGCATACATCAGCAGAATATCGGCATATCTTAATACTATGTAGTTAATATCCGATTCACTATCATTGAGAATGACTTTATTGTAAGCATTATCCTCATCATAAATTGAATATTT
Source organism: Chloroflexota bacterium (assembly GCA_050259395.1). Classification (GTDB taxonomy): domain Bacteria; phylum Bacteroidota; class Bacteroidia; order Bacteroidales; family VadinHA17; genus LD21. The sequence continues at coordinate 4,485 of JBLNAO010000229.1, read as the reverse complement.
CTTGATTGTGTATCCTGTCTGAGCGAATTGTGTGTTAGTCACGGTTTTTCCCATGTACTTTGATCCAGGCCAAACAAGAGTCATCGCGAAACGCGGATCCCTGTTCTCCCAGTAAGTTGCAGCTTTATACGCGGTTGACTCAGTGATTTTTGAGCCATCCTTCATCAGGTAAGCATCCACCAGGTCTCTCAAAGGGGCATTTGTATTATACTGCCTGTCGATAAGATCGAATGAATGACAGTAATTAGGATAAAGATACTGAACATCAAAAATAACTTCCTGGTTATTCTCATTTTCAGGCATGAACAAAGCCCTGTAATTAGGAAAGAGTGTATACTTTTTCATATCAATAACCTGTTTTGCTGCAGCGGCTGCCTCTGCCCACTTGCTGTTGTAAAGATATTCCCGGGCTTTTAACGAAATGGCTGCTCCCCGGGTTGGTTTACCTGGCATGCTTGCATTGACTGGTAGCACTGTGGCCGCTTCATCCAGATCTTTCATTATCTGTGTGAAGATTTGATCCTTCGAAGTCCTTGGCATGGATTTATGCTCGAGCTTTGGCGCTTCCAGTATAAGCGGAGCATCGCCATAATAATTGATCAGCAGGCTATAGTACAATGCCCTGAGGAATTTTGCCTCTGCTTTCATCTGCTGCTTTTTTGCATCGCTCATTGTAATAGCGTCAATCTTGTCGAGCAGCGTATTGCACCTGCCAATGCCCTCGTAACTATGTCTCCAGCGGTTGTTGATAATTCCCGCATTCGATGCATCATGGGTTCCGTTTCCAATGTGGTAAAAACCTGAGGAACTGTTATAATCCATCGCATTTGGGGTTGCTGTCTCTTCCCAGAGGGGTGTAGTCCAGCCTCCACCGCCGTAAATGCCGGTAGCTCTCAGGGTCTGGTAGCAGGCAGCAAGCCCGGCATCTGCCTGGGTTTCGGATTTCCAGAAATTATCTTCTGTATATTTATTTGTAGGGCTCAGATCAAGAACGCTTTCGCTGCAGCTATTGATCAGGATTATTGCTGCAGCCATGAGGGAAAGAATATATAGCTTTTTCATATTACAGATTTTTAGAATGTTACGTTTAATCCGAACGACATTATCTTAATTGAAGGATACTCGAAAATGTTATCGTTCTTCATATTCTTTTCAGGGTCAAACTTCTTCATCTTTGAGATAGTCAGCATGTTCTGACCATTTACAAATACTTTCAGGCCTTTCATCGACAACTTGCTGACGAGATTGGGAGAGAATGTATAACCAAGCTGAATGTTCTTCAGCCTCAGGTAAGAGGCATTCATCAGCCAAAAAGTCGAGTTTTGGAAATTGAGCGTGTTCCCCGTGCTTGTTGTGATTATCGGTAGCGGAGCATTTGGATTATCGGGCGTCCAGGAGTCTGTTTCCCAGTCTTTTGTGAAACCTGCACCATTATAGAATGGATAGCTTATGTTGTGCTGGGGATAGGTATAGATCTTGCCTACACCCTGGAAAATAGCTGAAAGGTCGAAACCTTTATATCCCACACCCATATTGAAACTGTAAGTGATCTCAGGGACAACTCCATGAACTATCACTCTGTCGCTAGCATCAATCTTATTATCAGCATTCTGATCCTTGTATTTTATAAAACCTGCCTTAGTTGCAACATTCTGGAAAGGAGACTCTGAAACCTCCTGGTCGGTCTGGAAGAAACCAATGGCCTCATAAATATAGTAGCTGTCAATAGGATGACCTTCGGCAGTAGTGTATCTTCCTGAGATTATCTGCTGACCATTGAGGTTCACGACATTATTCTTGTTATAAGAAAAATCGCCGCCTATCTCATAGGTTATTTCTCTCCAGACATTCCTGAAGTTGGTGCTCAATTCTATACCTTTATTATTCACCTGGCCTATATTACTCATCGGGCCCGCCCAGTTTCCCACCTGTGAAGGCAGGTTGACCGGACGAAGTATATCTCTTGTGTCCTTATTGTAGAGATCAACCGTCAGACTAAGTTTGTTATCAAAGAAGCTTGCATCGATTCCAAGATTGGTCATTGTGGTGGTCTCCCATGAAATCTTAGGATCTGAGCTTGCTGTTACTGCAGCGCCCTGAAAGACACTGGTCCCGAATGTATAATCTCTTCCAAGGTTTACGCTGTTGACGTAGCTGAACAATGCAATCTCCTGATTCCCGATCCTTCCCCATGAAAACCTGGGTTTAATTGAGCTGATCCAGTTTACGTTTTCCATGAATTGTTCCTGATCGAGCCTCCAGCCAAGAGAAAATGAGGGGAAGAAACCCCACCTGTTTCCTTTGGCAAAACGGGATGAACCATCGTATCTGAAATTTGCCTCAAGAAGGTATTTATCCTGAAAGTTGTAGTTCAAACGTCCGAAATATGAAAGAAGGGCAGATCTCGAGGAGTTCCCTGCAACGACGGGATTTTCAGCAAATACATCAAGGTCTGTGAGTGCATTGTCAAGAGCTGTCTGCTTTTGCGAAGAGAAGTATGATCCGGTAAAGCTTTCATAACTATTTCCAAGCAACAAGAAGAGATTATGAACTTCAGCTATTTTGCGTGACCATTCAAGTGTATGGAACAGAGTCGTATTCAGGTTATCATTGTATTGCCTGAAGCCCTGGGCATATGAAGTGTTTTGCTGTTCTTCGAGTGTCTTTGGATTCACCTGAATCACAAAAGGTTGAAACCTTTCATTTTTGGCATCATATTTATTAACAGCCGCATTTACTCGGTACACAATATCGAAGGGTAATTTCAGGTCAGCGAAGAGATTTCCAAGTAACCTCTGCTGAACAAAGTCGTTATTACCCTCTTCAAGTCTTTCAACCGGGTTCATGAAGTTATTATGCCCTGCCGTACGCAACCATGCATTCCCCCATCTTCCATCCTCGATTCTGACAGGGTAAATAGGCAACGAACGATAAACCCCCTGCCAGTAGGTACCCATTCCATTCCATGGCTCATTGAATTTCCGGTAAACTCCGGATACTCTTCCGCCGATAGACAGAAATTTATTAATATCTATCTTGGCGTTGAGCCCAAGATTATATTTGTTGCCATTTACATTGTGTATGATGCCCTCCTGGCTCAGGTAACCCATTGTAAGTGCCATATTATGGTTGGCTCCTCCCCCGGAGATAGTAAGATTGTGCTCCTGCATCTTCCCGTTTTTCAGGATCATATCAAACCAGTTCGACTGCGGGTAAAAATACGGATTGCTGTCCATCCCGTTCCTGTACTCATCTATGTTGGCCTGTGTATACTCGATTGCCTTGCCTTCGTTTTGCAGAGCCTTGTTTTTGTACTCCATATAAGTAATCGGATTCCATTCGACATCAGGCAAATATGTCGGTTGTTCTATTCCGAAGTAAGTATTGTAATCAACTTTATAGGCTTCGTTTCGCTTGCCTTTCTTGGTCGTTATCAGAATTACTCCGTTGGCAGCACGTGAACCGTATACTGCTGTTGAAGCAGCATCTTTCAGTACTGAAATACTTTCAATTTCATTCGGGTTGATATCCGAAAGGCTATATGCAATTCCGTCAATAAGTACAAGCGGGTTATTGTCATTCAGTGTACCTACTCCCCTTATCCTTATCGTGGCTGCATCCCTGCCCGGCTGACCCCCGGCCTGGTTGACATAAAGACCGTTCATCCCCTGCAATGCCTGTGATACGTTTGTCATTGGCCTGTTTTCAAGTTTTTTTACATCTGTTGTTGCTATAGCGCCTGTCAGGTTTACTTTTTTCTGGGTACCATAACCAACAACAACAACCTCTTCGAGACCTCTCATTTCTCCTTCAAGGGCAATATCGAGGCTGGTTTTTCCATTAAGTGCAACTTCCCTTGTGACGTAGCCGACAAAAGAAAAAATCAAGGTTGCATTTTTGTCAGGAACAGATAGGGAAAAATTACCATTCGCGTCAGTGATATAACCAATGCTCGTCCCTTTAACCTGGATATTTACTCCGGGCATGGGCTCACCATTTGATGAGTCGGTTATTTTACCTGATACCGTAACCTGTTGATCGTTACCTTCTGCATCCGCGGCTGACCACACGGGCAGGGCCAGAATCAGAAGCAGGAACAGCACTTTAGTTTGAAATTTCTGACTGGTTTGTAAAAACCAGAAATACACCGGAATCTTTTTCATAGGATACTGGTTTAAGTTACATTTTGGGTTAAGCTTTTTTCACCCCGGTTCTATAGGAAAGGTTAGGTAGAAACCGGAAAAAACATCTTTCAATTTAAGAATTTTTTAACAAAAAAAAAAGCTCACCCGTTAGGTAAGCTTTAAATGTTATTGGCCTTTAATAATTATACTTTCGGCAGCTTCCATGGTGCCCTGTACTGAGGGACAAGATAGCTGTTTGCATCCTGGTCGTTTGTAAACCTGGTTCCGTCCCATACCAGCTTCTTGCCCGTACGATAGGCTATGTTTCCAAGTGCTGAGAACTTTGCAATATGAGCAGCGA
>JBLNAO010000228.1:0-6541 GCA_050259395.1 Chloroflexota bacterium | reverse complement strand
TAATTATCTCGCCTTGTCTGCCAATAAAGCTTTTCCAAAGCCCGGATGTTTTATTATCCGCAAAACTCATGGTTAATCTTTTACCAATAAATTTCTTTTTGGATGAAAATTCAATCCTTGGTTCCATTAAATCTTTTTCTGGACAATTTAAGGGATTATCGGCTGACCATTAACGGCCTAATGGTATAGCTATGTCAGCATCTAACCTAACTTTTTCCCCATGATGTTGCAGATAATGCTATCGATATTTATTATCCTCCCCCGCTTATATTTTTCCGTTGTATTTTGGGTCAAAATCCACCATCCATTCAATACCAAATTTATCTCTGAACATTCCAAAATAAGAACCCCATGGACTGTTTCCGATTGGCATTTCTACCTGTCCACCTGCTGAAAGACCGCTGAATAATCTGTCGGCTTCTTCACGGCTTTCGGCACTAATTGATATTTTAGATCTGTTTTCATTTTCATTGACTTTCCCCATGTTTTCTGGAACGTCATTAGCCATCAAAACATTGTTGCCAATGGGCAATGCAATGTGCATTATTTTATTTGCCTCCTTTTCTGCTACCGGAAATTCAGGATTTGGCAGATCTTTGAAACGCGTAACATTTGCGAATTCGCCACCAAAAACTGATTTGTAAAATGTAAATGCTTCTTCGGCATTTCCATTGAAGTTTATATAAGGATTGATTAGTGCCATAATTTTTAAATTTTTGGTTTGTTTTCTTTTTTGTAACACCAGCAGAACATGCAGAATTTAATGTCGAATTATCAAACAACAAACAAGGGAAGGTTCGGTTGGTTCAGTTTCCTTACAGTTTTGATTGAGTCATGATTCTTCATTGGCTGTGATGAATCGAGCATTGTTCGCCGGCATTCGTGAATTCGTGGCTAATTTAAATCCGATTCACAAAAAAACCAGGTCAAAATTCAATTTTCATCTACATTATTACCTGGGTCAGACAAAAATTCATCAATGACCGGTTTTGCCTGCAGGAGATCTTCCTCGATTATCCATAGATCTGTTGACGGTTGTGAAATTCCCATGTATGCACCGGTAAAATCATTTTTCGTCAATGTATAAATTCCCAACTCCTCCAGTTGTGCTTTCAGGAGTATTGCATCAACTTCAGGTCCGGTGTAGATCTTTACCAGGTCTTTTGTCTTTTTCATTTTCTGAATTTAATTTAATCAGTTATCATGATTCCATATAATATCTCTGTGACCGTAACCACGGAACCTTTCTGCAATTTAAACCTTTATTTAAAATTTGTGTTTCTACCCTGAGAAGTTTTTATAACTAATAAGAGATGATTATGTCTAACACTGTTGATTTGGAAAAAGTATCTGTGGCAGGCTTCGAGACTTCACCAGTGGCTGAAGCCCTTGCCGGTTTACGTGCGAATGAAGCCCGCTATTTCAGGAACAAGTATGATCACGATTTTACGACCCTTCCTGCAAGCGAAAGCCAGAACACACTCGATTATGTAAACAATATCCTGAAGGAACGTGGTATAGTGATTGGTTCCAAACCTCTCGAGACCTCATCCTTTCAGGTGGAGAACATAAAATTTTCATACGTATTCTATGAAAGCGGTCTTGCCGTGAATGTTATGTATTCCATTGATGATCCCAAAAAGAGGGCTGTCGGTTTTAAACTTTCAGAAGGCATGGAGGTGCCAAAAGAGCTTGAATCAAAATTTAAGTTTGCAAAACAGAAATCCAGGCTGGCAGGAACAATCCGTGGTTCATTTTTTGTGATCAAAGGAGAATATTGATTTCGATTAAATAATTTCGAATTTTGAATCTGGCAATTTCGAATTTGTCTGGAAAGCGAGACTTTGAAGATTTGTATCAATACACAAAATATATACTATTCGCAAAATCTCTCCTGCATGTTATTGTATCGGTTAACTCAATTTTTTTCCCATTCCTGTAAAGGTCCCAATATATTTTCGTCTTCTTTTCAGCAAAAACCCTCGCTTTAACTATCGTATTGACATACCCTCCGATCCACCACAGTTCATTGTCAGGTGTGGAAGCAAAATGATTGCTTAATGTATCATAATTATAAATTTTATAGGGATATAATGACCAGTAAAAGATATCATTCGAAACCCACGACAAACTGAGGGTATCTTTAACAGGCTTTTTGCTTTTCCTGTAGATTATTATGGAAAGATCTGTCAATCTGCTCAGTGTGAAGGATATGGATTCTGCACTCTGTTCAAGCTCGTACAAACCCTTTTGAATGGTCTTGTACGCATAATCCGAATCACTCACGAAATTGAAATTATAGTAGCGCACGTCTTTAACCTTCTCAAAAGTGTACCTGAATTGGCCTGAACTGTCGGTTGAGAATTGCCCGATGTCGGTTGTAAAAGATCTTTCATTAATCTGCATTATCCCCTGGACAATTACATTTCTCCCGGGAATTCCGGTTCCGGTTTTTTCATCTGAAACCATGCCTTTTATTTCAAGTTCTCCTTCAGTATTGACGCATCCGATGAACAGGACACATACCAGAACGGCATTAAGCTTGTTAAATCTGAATGTCAATTGCCGGATTTTCAATTTCAAATTTAAAAATTTTATTCCTTTGTGCTTCAACAACTTAAGATCGTCGGCATTCACGATCCAGGAGAGGATTCAGGGGTGATTTCATGAATTGTGAAGTCATTTTCGGATTCAGGTGTAAGTTCATGAACTCTTATGTCCTGGTTTTACTAACCGGGAGATTTCTTTTTCAATAGATCTGACAATAGCCTTGTTGCCTGCGATAACAGGAAAATTGACTTCTGAAATGTTTGCAGTAAGCTTAAATTCTATCTCATTACAGTCAATGTTTTTCATAACTCCGCCTGTCTCCTGAATAAGAAGGCCCAAACCGGCAATGTCCCATATTTTAGTATACAGATTCAGCACTCCGCCGAAATTCCCTTCTGCAACAAAAATAAAATCGAGAAGACAGTTGGTTGACCGGATATTCCTGGAATTCCTGACGATGTATTTGTAAACGTCCAACCCCCGGTTGAGGAACTCTGCATCCTCAGTGTAATCGACACAGAAAGCAAACAATGATTCCCTGAGCTCCTTTTCCTTCATGATATTAACTGGCTCTCCGTTCCTTGTTGCTCCCTTTCCCCGTTCGGCGACATACATCATATCAGAGGCCGGCATAAAAGCTCCTGCCAGCTCCGGGCGGTTTCCCCTGAACAGGGTTATCAAAACCCCGAACCATGGAATTCCTGCCGCAAAGTTTGAGGTGCCGTCGAGCGGATCTATGATCCAGGTGTAATCTGATCCATTGTCGATAAAACCGGTTTCTTCGGAAATTATGTTGTGTCCCGGGAATTTACCTGTTATCAGCTCCTTTATTGCGGCATCGCTGGCATAATCGGCTTCTGTAACGATGCTGCTTTGCGATTCCTTCACATTCTCTGTCAGTGGTTTCCTGAAATATTGCAGAAGTATGTTTCCTGAAATCCTCAGAGCTTCGACAAGCGTATCTTTCATTTATTTAATTCTTTAGGGAGAATTATAATCATAAAGTTAAACGAAAAAAGAACATTTTCATTTAGTCATTGTGGTTGGAAAAGCAGAAAGGATATCACCTTTTCTATTGCTCAGGCGACTGTCAAAAATAAGGGCTTTGTCAAAAATATCTTTATGTCGCACCTTGTCAAAGCGGCAAACATCGGAAAGAACATGGTGAATTCCGCGGCTGCGTGTTGCAGCGAAGGAGATGTCGTTTTTCAACATATTCCCATCCTCGTCAACGGCTCTGAACCAGCTTCCGCACACGAGCGAGAAGAGAATGCTTTCATATGGAAGCTTCATTTCAAATGCTTTCTTTATTGCGCCTGCAAGCCTGTCCTCAGGACCAAGCTTCCTTGGCAGGTCACAGCCAACCCTGAAAACAGTGTCTCCAAGAAATTTATTCCTGAAACGTTCAAGAAGGTCATCTATATGATCGTTGAGATCTTCCGGTGTGAATTCGTCAGGATACTCTCTGAGCAATATGGCTGAAGCCTGCTGCATTGTGCATCTTGTAAACTCAAAAATAACGGGAACAGCAAGAACTTCATGCATATAAATGAAATCCGGATTGAAGCAATGACCTGCAAAAGCAGCTGAAGAGTGCCCCAGATTATGTATGAACAGCTTCCTGTCAACCCAAGGTTTCATATGTTCCTTCGGAGCCAGCCCGGCGATTTCCGGGATGGGGTTTTTAAACCCGTTACGGTTCAGAATAAGTGTGTTGTATGGCTCAGCGAAAATCTGAAGCATATCTTCCTCAATATCCTTTTTAGTCATTATCGGCACCATTTTCCCGATGCTTGTTTCTACAAGACCCACCAGCGAATCAATTGGAAAACCGGGGGGAAGAAAAGTCTTGAGCTGTTCCCTGAAATAGAAGTCGGCATTACGCATGTTCTCGGCGATTATGATGTCGACAGGATGAACTGGATCTTTAGATCTTTTAAGTATTCCTTTTGCAAGGACAGGAAAGACACCGGCAAGTCCGGCCAGACCGACTGACGTAGCCACAATGCCGGCTGTTGCAACTTCATCACTAACTTTTTTCTCATCAGAAAGTATTACACCTCTGACATTATTAATTTTCAACACCTGCTCCTTTTCGCCTTTGATAACCACCCTGTATTCTTTCCGCCTGTTCAGTTCATCGATCAATGTCCTGCTGATATCGACAAAAACCACTTCATACCCGCCCCTGCTGAAAAGCTGTGCTATAAATGACCTCCCGATCTTACCGGCTCCGAAAAGAACCAGCTTCTTTCTTTCAATCAATCTCATCAGTGATTAATTTGTTTCAGATAATCCTTTTTCAGCTCAATTACCTTCTCTCTCTTTTCACCCGGGGTTTTTTCCCTGTATGTTCCACCGAGACTATAACAGCAAAAACCTCCCGAAGCAATGCCAAGCGACACAGCATCGAAGATATCGAGCTGTCCCGGCTTGAGGCTTTTCAACTGCATCGCCACAGAAGCTATTACACCGCCTGCAAAATTATCACCGCAGCCTGTCGTGTCGCCTTTCAGTTCTGGCCTGCACTTCATGTCATCCATGACTTTTTGTGAGACTGGCAACCTGATCAGGCTGTTCTTCCTGAAGAATCTTCCTTCAGACCATGCCAGGACTTCACCCGGCCCGTCTGTTATTATGAATGACCCCGCATTTGAGGACCGGAAAAAGAGAGCTGCATTATTGAGGGAATCCTGCCCGCTCAGCCTGAGAGCTTCAACATGGTCCATGATAAGAATATCAATAAGTCCCAGGCTTGTTTTTGTCATTCCGAGTGGCCATGGATTACCGGGACACTTCTTCTCATTCCTGAAATCGAAAACAGTATTGACCACAGTAATACAGTTCCTTTCCTTAGCTTTCCTGAGAAGATCCGTAAGGTTATCATGGATCCGCGGAACGAGAGCGGTTCCACCAAAACAGACAATGTCAGAATTGAAAAAATCATCGGTCAGCATTTCCGGATAATAATCCCATGCAGCGCCAATGTTGTTTACAAAAGTCCTTTCACCATGACCCTCATTATAGTGAGGATCAGAGAAAACATCTGTGAAAGGTGTTACTCTTGCGGAAGATGAAAGGAAATTACGTGTATCAAGGGGGGTATCCTTTATTATACGGAAAATCAATTCTGAAGTTTCATCTTTTCCGGAAATTCCGAAAAATTTCACCTCAAAATCAGCATTTTCCAGCATCTGCGAGGCATGAATGAGCGAAACCAGCGAAGGGCCTCCAACGTTGAATGCCGAGGGACTTGCTCCACCAGTAATATCTTTAAGGATCTGCTCATAGGACTTACAGGAAAACTTCTCGAGTTCTTCAGTAAATACCAGCTTCCCGGGGCTTAATCCTCCATCGCCTGTTGTTTTTGAAAGATATCTCCTGAACGCATCGCTCCCGAAAGAGATCTTATCATAAAGAAAATCACCCAAAGCGCAACCGGTGCCGGAAATAATCATGACTAATGCATTTCTGTTTCACAAACACCTATCCCTCCCCGGTAATAATTGAACTGCACATTGGGATGAAGGGCAAGGAGCGACATCGGGACAGCGCTGTCCGTAATTTTTTTGCCGATCATAAGAGCGGTGAGCCTCTGCCCGAAAGCATTATCGTGAGTGCCTGCATGCCATATAGAGACCTTTTCTGCCTTCCAGGTCTGAACCGGTCCTACTGTAAGAGCCTGCCGTGGTATGCCTGTTACAACACCACCGGCGCTTGTCCTTGCATTCTGCATGCATGTAACAGGATGAAGATCAACGACCCTTGCAGTCAACCTGAGAAATTCCTCAGGAGAAGGAGGCTGGTCTTTATATTTCCCTTCACGTTTCACCGGGTCGTTGAATGCCCAGTGCTTGGTATCTCCCTGTCCGCCCTGCATAACGGCGCATCTCACGCCTGATTCCCAGCTTTTTATATAAGTACCCGTATCAGCTTTGGGGAAATGCATGTTCGAATCGGGCATCCTCAGTTTCTTATCTATCCGGCTGAA
>JBLNAO010000227.1:0-3848 GCA_050259395.1 Chloroflexota bacterium | reverse complement strand
AATGAAAATTAATGAATATTTTTAGGTCAAACTTGATACCATGAAGAAAGCCCTGCCCTTCCTGCTTATTGTTATTTTTTTCACAATTGAAACAGCTGCGCAAAAAACGCCCACAGGTAATCCGGCTGATTTTAAGGTGAGAACATGCCTGCATTCGATAGGTTATGCCGGTCTTTGGCGCGGACAGGCACAGCTTTCACTCGATGATTTTCTTGTAAAAGCAAAACAGCTCGGTTATGACGGTGTCATGATCATGGCTAAGAGGCCTCACCTGTCACCTCTCGATTATGACAAGGAAGCACGGGCGAAGCTAAAAAAGAGAATTGAAGATCTTGGGCTGACACTTGTCGGACTTGCGGGCTATTCTGATTTTACCGCAGGAATAGACAAACCGGGAATTCCACATACCGAAATCCAGGCTGCCTACATAGGACAGGTATGCGAGCTTGCCGCAGACCTGGGAACCAGGATGGTGAGGATCTTTACCGGGTACGAACGCCCGGGAATACCATACGACAAACAATATGCAACAGTCGTCGAAGGCATCACGCTTGCTGCAAGGGAAGCAAGCAAATATGGTATCACCCTTGTGGTACAGAATCATCATGACATTGCACTTCACCATGATGCGATGTACTGGATGCTTAAGGAGATCAATCTGCCCAATGTGATGGCAGGCTGGGACGCCTGGTCGCCCACCCTTGAACAGCTGTCAAAGGAAGAGATAAGGCAGTCTGTTCTTAAAATGAAACCATTCATAGTAAACACTATAGCGGCTGATTACGTTACTCAGCCGAGGTTTCATTACGACAACACCCTCACCAATTATATCGCCGACAAGCCGGTAATGAGAGCAACGGCAATGGGTGAAGGCATAATCGATTATGAAACTTTTATAGGTGCGCTGAAAGAAACTGGTTACCAGGGATATATTGTTTATGAGATGTGCGAAGTGCTCGAGGGAGGAGGTTCCATAGCGAACCTCGATGCCACAGCGAGGAAATTCCTCGAGTATATGAAGAGATTTGAATAGTTACAGGACTACAAAAAAGTGGTCGCTTAAGCAAAATCATGTCAGGTAAAAGAATATTGTCAATTGATATAATGAGGGGATTCACCCTTATCCTAATGCTGTTCGTAAACGATCTTTATATGCCCGGTGTGCCTTCCTGGCTCGGGCATATGAAGGCTGATTTCGACGGGATGGGACTTGCCGACTGGGTTTTTCCAGGATTTCTTTTCATGGTGGGAATGGCAATTCCTTTTTCCATAGGGAAAAGGCTCTCCTCGGGTGAAGATAATTATGCAGTCTCGCGTCATATAGCCATCAGAACCGTAAGCCTCCTGATCATAGGTGTGCTTATGCTCAATACCGGCAGAGTGGAACCGGTTCTTACGGGAATGAACCGCGGTTTATGGGCGCTGTTGATGTATGTCGGTGTCTTCCTTATATGGAACGATTATAAAGATAAGGATGGCAAAAATTTCTTCACTATTATAAATTTCAGGTTGCTGGGAATGGCGATCCTTGCATTCCTGGTATTCAAGTTCAAGTCGGGCGAAGCCGAGAATGACGGGTCGCTTGTTACTGGTTGGTGGGGAATCCTTGGACTTATCGGATGGGGATATCTAGTCGCAGCTTTTATCTACCTTTTTGTAAGGGATAATCTACTGAACACTGCAATAGCATTCCTGTTTTTTCTCGGGCTAAATATTCTCACCAAACTCAATCTCCTCACCTGGATCGACCCGGTAAGACCTATCCTCGGTGTCATTCTCGAAGGAAATGTTCCTATGATAGTCCTGGCCGGCATGCTGACAACGCTTGTACTGAAAAAATATTCAGGCAACCAGCGGATGCTGACTATTATTTTTTCTGCAGGCGTTCTGAGCATTGCAGCAGGCTTCTTTTTACGTCACTGGATAATCATCTCCAAGATCCAGGCAACGCCAAGCTGGGGATTGATATGCAACGGCATCAGCATGATCCTTTTTGTAATTTTCTATTACATTATCGATATGCGTGGAAAAGTGGCCTGGGCATCTTTCATCCGGCCTGCAGGAGAAAATTCTCTCACCACTTACCTTGCTCCTGATATTATTTACCACCTGATCTGGATGAGCAGTCTTCCGGTATTAATTTACAAGCAATCGCAAGAACCTCTTATAGTCATCGCAGGTTCAATAATATGGTCGCTGCTCATGGTGGGGTTAACCGCCCTCCTGGTGAGACTCGGGATTAGGTTGAAACTATAATTTCCTGCACAATCCCTGGGATCTTTCGCTATCGCTCATAATGACAATGCATTAGAGAATGTGAGAGGGAATGTATTCTATTCTTTGCTCATTGAGTATGGTGCTGCATCAATGTTGATTCCCCTGGATGTATTGGGCTCAGGCCCCATTGTAAATACCAGCTTCCCGCCTTTCAGAATTTCTTCATGTGTTATGAAATTGGCCTCAACCTTCCTGTTGTTGAGTTTCATATTCTGAACATAGATGTTGTCCTTGCTGTTTTTTTTAGCCTCTATCACCAGCGTCTTTCCGTTCTCGAGCCTCAAAGTCACCTTGTCGAAGAGAGGGGATCCTGTTACATATTCCCCTGTTCCCGGGGTTACAGGGTAGAATCCCATTGCCGAAAAGACGTACCATGCGGATGTCTGTCCGTTATCCTCATCACCGCAATAACCATCAGGCGTGTAGTTGTACAGCTTGTTCAGCACCTCTCTTACATGGTACTGGGTTTTCCAGGGTTGCCCCGCATAGTTGTACAGGTAGATCATGTGTTGTATCGGCTGGTTGCCGTGGGCGTAATTTCCCATGTTCATTATCTGCATTTCCCTGATTTCGTGTATCACCTGACCGTAATATGAATAATCGAATACGGGCGGAACGAAGAAGATCGAATCGAGCTTGGCAGTAAAATATTCCTGGCCGCCCATCAGATCCTTCAATCCCTCGATATCCTGGAACACGCTCCAGGTATAATGCCAGCTGTTGCCTTCGGTGAAGGCATCACCCCATTTGTAGGGACTGAAAGGCGATTGAAAAGACCCATCGAGATTTCTCCCGCGCATCAGCTTTCGTCCGGGATCGAATACATTCTTATAGTTCATTGCTCTTTTAGCAAAAAGATCAATCTCCTCCTGTGGCCTTTTAAGCTCCTGTGCAAGCTTCCAGATGCAGAAATCAGCATAGGCATATTCAAGGGTCCGGGCTGTGTTTTCCCTTATGCCTGCATCGTATGGCACATAACCCAGTTCATTATAATATTTCGCTCCAAGCCTGCCAACCGAAGAGACAGGACCGACGCTGTCGGTATTCTTAAGGATTGCCTGGTACAATGTTTCTATGTCATATCCTCTTATTCCTTTCAGATAGCTGTCGGCAATAAGAGATGCAGAGTTTGAGCCGATCATACAGTCGCGGTGGCCCGGGCTTGCCCATTCAGGCAGCCAGCCGCTTTCCTTGTAAGTATTGACCAGTCCTTCCATGATTTTTGCATTGAGCTCGGGGTACATCAGTGTTGTAAAAGGGAAAAGAGCCCTGAAGGTGTCCCAAAAGCCGTTGTCGGTGTACATGTAACCCGGAAGCACTTCCCCGTTGTACGGGCTGTAATGCACGATCTCATTTTTTTCATTGATCTCGTAGAAGCTTCTCGGGAAGAGTATCATCCTGTAGAGGCAGGAATAGAATGTCCGCTGCTGATCTTCTGTTCCTCCTTCGGCAGTAACCTTTCCAAGCTGATTGTTCCATTCATTCCTTGCATTTTCCTTAACAGCTTCAAAGTCGTTGTCGCCTATCTCCCGTGAAAGATTGAGCATTGCCTGTTCCGGGCTGATAAAGGA
>JBLNAO010000226.1:0-4764 GCA_050259395.1 Chloroflexota bacterium | reverse complement strand
TATACAAGTTCCCCTTCTTGTTATAAAATTGGGGATTCTTTTTTTCCTTGCATAAAATGAAGGCTGCAGGCAATGATGTGATAAACCACGAAGGTGTTGTTACGGGTAATTCCGGAACGTCCGTAACTATTTCAATTTCATCACAATCGGCGTGCGCCGGTTGTCATGCAAAAGGTTCATGCAACATGCTGGGCACTGAAGAAAAGATAGTTGAAGTCAAAGGCAACTACAATGTAAAGCCAGGCGATGTTGTCAGTGTCCTGATGAGCAGGTCGATGGGTTTCGCGGCACTTGCGCTCGGTTACCTGCTACCGTTCCTTGTGGTTCTTTCAATTCTGGTTTTAATGATTTCCCTCAGGGTCCCGGAGCTGACTGCAGGACTGTTATCCATCGGGGCGCTCCTGCCCTATTTCCTCATACTTTATTTTTTCAGGGAAAGGTTAAGGGAGAAGTTTGTATTTACTTTAAAAGTATAGATAATGAATTCCACGATACTCATTACGGTTATCAGTCTGAGCCTCCTGGCACTTCTGTCGGCTGTAATACTCTATTTCGTAGCTCAGAAGTTCAAGGTTTTCGAAGACCCGAGAATCGATGAAGTGGCAGCCATCCTGCCCCAGGCAAACTGCGGCGGATGCGGCTATGCAGGATGCCGCAATTTCGCTGAAGCTCTTGTTGGGTCTGAAACCTTCGAAGGGCTCAATTGTCCAGTGGGAGGCGCTGAAACGATGGGCAATGCCGGAAAAATACTCGGCAGGGAAGCGCCTGTAGTTGATCCAATGGTTGCAGTTCTTCTGTGCAATGGTTCTCCTGAGGTAAGGCCGCACACTTCAATTTACAATGGTGCCGCTGACTGCCGCATCTCACACAGCCTTTTCATCGGTGAAACTGATTGCAGCTACGGGTGCATGGGATACGGAGATTGTGTCAGAGCTTGCCAGTTCGATGCAATGTACATCGATAATGTCACAAAGCTTCCGGTGGTGCTTGATGATAAATGCGTGGCTTGCGGAGCCTGTGTTAAAGCCTGTCCGAGGCATCTATATGAGCTCCGGAAAAAAGCAAAGAAGGACAGGAAAATTTATGTTGCCTGTTCAAACTGCGATAAGGGCGGTCCGGCAAAGAGAGCCTGCAAGGTTGCATGCATCGGGTGTTTCAAGTGCCAGAAGGTTTGTGAGTATGACGCCATTACAATCGAGAACAATCTTGCTTATATCGATGCCGTAAAATGCAAGCTTTGCAGGAAGTGCGTCACCGAATGCCCGACAAATGCAATCATAGAAGTTAACTTCCCTCCAAGGAAGGAACAAGGTGAAGTCCGGGCCGAAACAGTACAGAGTTTATAATTTTAAAACCGAATATAGTGTTGAAAACATTTCCTGTCGGAGGCATCCACCCTCCGGAAAACAAGCTTACAACAGGCAAGGCGATAATCAACCTTCCTCCATCCGGAACTGTTGCAATCCCTGTTTCGCAGCATATAGGCGCTCCGGCGGTTGTTGTTGTCAATAAGGGCGATAGTGTCAGAGCAGGCCAGATCATTGCAGCGGGAAAAGGTTTTGTCACTGCCAATGTTCATTCATCCGTATCGGGCAAGGTTAACCGGATCGATACTATACTCGATACAACAGGCTACAAGCAAACGGCAGTATTCATCGATGTGGAAGGTGATGAATGGGAAGAAAACATTGACAGAAGCAGCGGGATTAAAAAGGAAATAAATCTTGCGAAGGAAGATATAATAAAGAAATGCCTCGAATCAGGCATTGTGGGACTTGGAGGCGCAACATTCCCTTCACATGTTAAGCTCTCGGTTCCAGAAGGAAAGTCGTGTGACGTTCTTATAATCAATGGTGTCGAATGCGAACCTTACCTTACAGCCGATCACAGGCTGATGCTTGAGAAAGGTGAAGAAATACTGGTGGGCATCTCAATCCTGATGAAGGCGCTGAATGTATCGAAGGCGATGATCGGCATTGAGAACAACAAAGCTGATGCAATCAGTCATCTCACTAATTTAGCTTCAGGCTTCCCAGGCATCAGCGTTCACGCACTTAAAGTTAAATATCCCCAGGGAGCCGAAAAACAACTTATCAAAGCACTCATCAAAAAGGAAGTGCCTTCAGGAAAGCTTCCAATAGATGTTGGAGCTGTCGTGCATAATGTAGGAACGGCTTTTGCCGTTTACGAAGCTGTTCAGAAGAACAAGCCTCTTTTCGAAAGAGTAGTTACAATCACGGGGAAGTCCCTGAAGAATCCGGGAAATTACCTGGTAAGGATTGGCACTCCAGTAAGCAGGTTAGTCGAAGCAGCTGGCGGCATGCCTGAAGATACAGGGAAGATCGTTAACGGCGGGCCCATGATGGGAAAGACGATAAGCAATAATGACGTTCCCGTTGTGAAAGGAACATCAGGCATAATAATCTTCCCGAAAACAGAATCGGAGAGAAGCCCGATGACTCCATGTATACGTTGTGCAAGGTGCACCTTTGCATGCGCCATGAACCTCGAGCCGTTCCTCCTTGCTGGCCTTTCAGAAAAGGGCATGTTTGAAAGAGCTGAAAGAGAGCACATAACTGACTGCATGGAATGCGGATCATGCAGCTATACCTGCCCTGCAGGGCGTCCCATCCTTGACTACATCAGGCTTGGAAAATCCACGGTGATAAGGATGGCCCGTGAAAGGAGTATGAAACTAACTTAACCCATGAATAACCTTCTCAATATGTCGCCTTCCCCGCATGTTCACGGGAAGGACACGACCAAAAAGCTGATGTACGGAGTTGTGATTGCCCTTGTGCCGGCATTCATCACCTCTGTCATTTATTTCGGAACAGGTGCACTGATTGTCACTGCCACGGCAGTTGCTTCATGTATTCTGTTCGAATATCTCATCCAGAAATATGTTTTGCAGAAACCGCTTTCGATAACCGACGGTTCTGCACTTGTAACCGGGATGCTTTTAGCCTTCAACCTTCCATCGAACATTCCGGTCTTCATGGTTGTCCTGGGTAGCCTTGTAGCTATCGGTGTTGCAAAGATGACCTTTGGCGGACTGGGCAACAATCCTTTCAACCCTGCTCTGGTAGGACGTGTCTTCATGCTCATCTCTTTCCCGGTTCAGATGACGACATGGCCCGAACCGAAGGGTTTTGCCACCGGGTATGCCGATGCTGTGACAGGCGCAACTCCGCTTGCCGTCATAAAAGAAGGGCTCAAAAACGGAGAATCCCTATCTGATCTCATGACGAAAATCCCCGACTCAATGAATATGCTGATCGGAAAGATGGGCGGCTCAATGGGTGAGGTTTCAGCCATAGCTCTGTTACTGGGTTTTGCTTATCTTCTGTACAAAAAAATAATTACCTGGCATATCCCTGTTTCAATAATAGGAACAGTTGCAATTTTCGCATCTGTTCACCATTTTCTCAACCCCCAGACGAGCGCGGGACCTGTCTTTCATATTCTCAGCGGGGGGCTGCTTTTGGGGGCAATATTCATGGCAACCGATTATGTCACCTCGCCAATGAGTAAAAAAGCAATGGTGATTTATGGTTGCCTGATTGGACTCCTTACCTTATTGATCCGACTCTACGGCGCATATCCCGAGGGTGTCTCATTTGCCATACTTATAATGAATGCATTTGTACCGTTACTAAACGCCTATGTTAAACCCCAGAGATTCGGAAAGGAGGCAGTAAATGGCTAAGACTGAATCAACATTCAAAAACATGGTGCTTTCCCTGACGCTCATTTCGCTTGGAGCTGCAGCATGCCTCGGGTTTGTCTACCAGATGACAAAAAAACCCATTGAAATTTCAAACATAAACAAGAAGCTGAACGCCATAAAGCAGGTTGTTCCCGAATTCGACAATAATCCGGATGCCGAAATGTACAGGCTCCCAACCGGTGAAGGTGACAGCCTCGATATATATCCTGCGAAAAAAAGCGGAGAAACAGTTGGCTATGCCATAAATACCTATACAAACAAAGGTTTCAGCGGCAACATCACGCTGATGGCCGGTTATAAACCTGACGGGTCAATAATCGACATTACCGTATTAAATCAGAAAGAAACGCCTGGACTCGGCACAAAGATGGCACTGCCTGAATTCAAGGATCAGTTCAAGGGAAAGAATCCCTCAGACTTCCCTCTCAAGGTCGTAAAAGACGGAGGCCAGGTAGATGCAATTACGGCTGCCACAATCAGTTCCCGGGCTTTCTGTGATGCAATCCAGCGCGGTTATAATACATTGCAGAAAGGAGGTCAGAAATGAACCAGTTTCAGAATTTTACAAAAGGGCTGATCAGGGAAAATCCAATACTTGTCCTGGTACTTGGCACCTGCCCTACCCTTGCCACTACATCCTCTTCGCTGAACGGGATGGGCATGGGAATCGCAACAACATTCGTCCTTGCCGGGTCGAATGCTGTAATCTCGATGCTTGCAAATGTCATACCCGACAAGGTCAGGATACCTGCATTTGTTGTGATCATAGCTTCATTCGTAACAATTGTCGATTTGATAATGCAGGCTTATGTTCCTGATCTGTATGTAACCCTTGGAATCTTCATCCCGCTTATTGTAGTGAACTGCATCGTGCTCGGGCGTGCGGAAGCTTTTGCAAGCAAGAATACAGTCATATCATCGCTCTTTGACGGACTGGGAATGGGGCTCGGCTTCACCCTTGCACTGGGGGTTCTCGGAGCATTCCGCGAGATAGTCGGAAGCGGTGCAATATTCGGTCATAAACTGATCGCGGG
>JBLNAO010000225.1:0-9951 GCA_050259395.1 Chloroflexota bacterium | reverse complement strand
TTATTCAATAATTCATCCCGTTTACAGCACAGCTACATCCATTTATATCGTTTGGTCAGTGTTTTGCCTGTTTCCCCCGATCTTCACTCCAATCATCGCCCCCAGGTGTGCCATTACAAAGGAAAAGAAAATACCTGTTCCAATTATAATACCAAAATGGGTTGTCCAGAATGAATCATCGCAGGCTGCAGGGAGTATTACCAGTATGTTACACAGTAACGGGACAGACCAGACTTTCTCAGGATGAATGATACAGATAAGGAAAGATGCGATTATCAACAGGAGACTCCAGACAATATATGTAACCGGTTCGTGAAAATGATTATTAATGATTCCTGTTACCACTGCTGCTGATAAAGCCGCAAGTAATGACAACACCCATGCAGGAATCCTCCTGAAAAGCTCATATATTTTGCCTCTTTTCATGATTTATACATTTAAAGCTAAGTTACAGTTAATCAGGCTAAATGTCAATTTTATTTCAGGTAAAGTGCTATTCAGGAACATGCAGAATCCTTATAACCTTGCAAGGATTACCTGCAGCAAAGACACAACTGGGAATGTCTTTTATAACAACACTTCCTGCACCGATAACCGAACCATCACCTATCGTTACTCCAGGACAGATTATTGCACCCCCTCCGATCCAGACATCTTCGCCGATAACAACACTTCTGGCATATTCCAGTCCAGCTGCTCGTTCCTTATAATTCATCGAATGAAGCGCAGTATAGATCTGGACATTCGGACCGATCAGCGTCCTGTTTCCGATTTTAACCTGCATCACATCAAGAACGATACAGTTAAAATTGAAAAAAACATTGTCTCCGGTTATGATATTTTTCCCGTAATCGCAATAAAAAGGGATCTGGATATCAAGTTTTTCTCCCGAACCTGGCAGTAAACTTTTCAATACTGTCTCCCGCTCATTCTCATCTATTGAATTATTCAGCTTTTGTAATAATAGTCTTGCATGTTGCCTGTCTTCCACCAGTTCCCCGTCAAAAGGATTATACAATTCGCCTGAAAGCATTTTATCTCTTTCTGATTTCATTGTAAGTGGGTCTTGGAATTAAATAAACAAATACTCATTATCAACAGTTTGCAGGCTTGAGAGAATTTGAGCAAGGGTTGTCTGTCCGATCAGTTCTGTAATTATTCAATTTTTATTGAAGGTAAAGTTTTTTGAAGTAAAACAATATTTTTGCATGATATTTATCAGGGAAAGGCTTCTGGTCTTCTTCGGCCTGATGCGGACCAAAAGACTCCAGGACCCGGAAACCCCGGTACATATTTTAAAATAATCTATTTTTGTGCTTGCCGGTTGTTAAATCGAACTTACTTAATCATGAAAAAACTATTTCTCCTTTTGCCCTTCTTCCTTATAACCTGCTCTTCACCACAGACTAAAGAAGAATCTGTTTCAACTTCAGGAACAATCACCGGGTCAGTAATTATTTCAGCCATTGACTCTGTGAGGCGTCTCAATCCCTCAGCAAATGGCGCTTTGCTTGAAAAAGGAGTAAAGCATGCAGCATCGCTCTGGAGAAATGAAGATGGAACAGCGCAGGAGTTTATCACTTTCGCCAAAGCCAATTTCATTTCCGATCCTGCCAAAAGAAAAGCTGTTTTCAATAAAGTCAGCAGGTATTTCGAATCAATAGGAGGAAACATGAACGAGATTACACTCGACCTTAAGAAAAACATCGACGAGGCGGGAGGAGAAATCGATGAGATCGACCGCATATTCGGGAATTATTCAGCCGGATCGCACATATCCGAAGATTTTTATTCAAACAAAATAGCATTTGCAGTTGCCCTGAATTTCCCTTATTACACCCTTGCTGAGAAAGAAAAATCGGGTCCTTCATGGAGCCGTGAAGAGTGGGCAATGGCAAGGCTCGGCGACCAGTTTGTTTCGCGGGTGCCTGCTGAGCTGAGCCAGGCTCTAAACACAGCAACAGGGAATGCAGAGATGTATATTGCCGAGTACAATATACAGATGGGCATGCTTCGCACCGACGATGGCAGGCAGATCTTCCCGGCCGGCATGTCGCTCCTTTCACACTGGAACCTAAGGGATGAGTTGAAGGCCGATTATGCAGATAAGGAAAAGGGCAACGAGAAACAGGAAATGATCTACAAAGTAATGGAACATATCATTTCCCAGGATATTCCAAAGGTCGTGATCAACGATCCGGTTTACGAATGGGCTCCGTTTTCAAACAAGGTCACAAAAGATGGAACAGCCATCGATGCTTCACCGGAAAACAATGCAAGGTATGAGCATATGCTGAATATCTTCAGAGCAATGAAAGCAGTCGACAAATATAATCCTGAGATGAACACAGCCATTCTCAGGAAATTCTCATGGGAGATGGAAATATCGCAGGATGAGGTTGAAGCTCTTTTCGATTCATACCTCCGGTCACCTGAGCTTGTCAGGCTGGGTTCTCTTGTAAAGGAAAGGCTTGGCCGTGACCTCAGGCCTTATGACATCTGGTATAACGGTTTCATGTCGAAGAGTAACATCCCCGAAGATCAGCTTACGGCAAAAACCTCAAAATTGTATCCCGACCCGGCATCATTCAGGGCTGATATGCCGAACATGCTCAGGAAACTGGGATGGAGTGCTGACAGGGCAAAATACCTTGCAGACAAAATCGTCGTCGATCCTGCAAGAGGATCAGGACACGCATGGGGAACTGGAATGAAGGGTGCTGTGTCGCATCTCAGAACAAGGATCTCCGGAAATGGGATGGATTATAAAGGCTACAACATCGCAGTTCACGAGTTCGGCCATAATATCGAGCAGACAATTTCGATGTATGATGTTGATAATTTCATGATGGCGGGAGTTCCAAACACTGCAACAACTGAAGCCCTGGCATTTGTTTTCCAGAACCGCGACCTGCAGCTGCTGGGAGTAAAAGATGAAAATCCCGAAAAGAAGAAGATGGAAGTGCTTAATTCAGCCTGGTCTCTGATGGAGATTATGGGCGTCGGAATGGTCGATATGAAAGCCTGGAAATGGATGTACCAAAATCCTGAAGCCACCCCTGCACAACTAAAAGAAGCAGTCATGAGCATTGCCAGAGAGACATGGAACACCTATTTCGCACCGGTTCTTGGCCTTAAGGATTCTCCGATCCTTGCTATCTACTCCCATATGATCGATTCTCCCCTGTATCTTGCAAATTATTCTTACGGTCATATTGTTCAGTTCCAGATAGAAGAATTTCTTGAAGGAAAAAACCTCCCTGCCGAGATCGACAGAATGTACAGCCAGGGACGTCTGACTCCGCAACAATGGATGATGGGAGCTACAGGATCGAAGATTACAACACAGCCTTTGCTGAATGCTCTCGGGAAAGCGCTGAACTGATCATTTCAGCCTCAGCAGGTAGTTAAGTGTCCAGCCGACAAAATCCACTTCCCCGATATAGGTTTTAAGGGCAATGCCTGTGCGTATGTCGGGGAAAAGTCTATATGTCAGTTCAAATTTCTGATAGATGGGATCCTTGGCTTTCCAAGGTGAATATAGATATAGTCCCAGGTACTGGGTCACGGTAAATTTTCCGGCAAGAAAGTCGAAACCACCGGTTATAGCGAATCTTTTATAGTCAGCATTGGCGTTTTCAACTTCTATCGTCTTTCTCACTCCTCCGTCTAGTACAAGTTCAGCTCCACCATTAACCGCAAACCAGGAATTAAACTGGTGGGTAAACCTTGCACTCATACCATAGATTCCCTTTGGTCCACCATAAATATACCTGAAACCGCCTAATACCTGAAACAGGATATAATTCCCGCTTGATCCTGCCTGCTCAACATACCTGTATCCATTATCGAGTGAAGGAAATTTCTTTGGGAAATATTCCAGTCCCATCGAGAATGTGGGAAAATTCAAACCCATATTCGGTATTCTTATGGCACCGTTAGATATGTGATTGAAGTTTCCCGAAAACGTCAATAAAACATTTGATGATACTTTGTACCTGAACCTGGCAGACAGATAGAATATGAAGCTGACCCTGGCGCTTACAAACCGGTTCAGGGAATCGGTCACAGAATTGTAAATTTTAGTCTGGTATGACAGACCTCCGCCTGCCCGCATTGAAATAATTGTAAACCTCCCGTTACTTAAAATGGGTTCGGTATAAGCTGAGGCAACAAACGAGCTTCCGACTATCCGTGGACTCCGGTAATTATAATATGCAGCCTGGACTCCTGCGATATTGTATGACCGGAATATCTTCCAACTATTGTATGAGGTATACAGCTTGCCCAGATTCAGTTCGAAGCCGTAAGGGGTCATCAGCGGAAGTGGCTTCATTTCATCAGGTGTAACGATGAAGCCATAATGGAGCTTGCCTCCTAAGAACAGGTTATTTGAATTGTCCGTCTGGGCAAAAAGCATTCTGCCCAACACTGAAAGGAACAACACGATAATTAACTTCATAACACTGACGATCAAGGATTAACATGTCCTCATGCCAGATGTGTAAAAGTATATTAGGAAACAGGTAATGGTTACCTTATGAACACTTCACTTCTAAATAAGTTTATTGATTTACAACTATTTAAGATGAAGGATGCAGTTAAGTGAAAACCCAAAAAGTTCAGCATCGCTCGTATGCGCTTTGAGGTAAACGCCTGCAAGAACATCGGGTATGATCCGGTAGGATAATTCATATTTCTGGTAAACAGGGGCTTTCGCTTTATAAGGTGAATAGAGATATATTCCGAGATACTGAGAAAAAACGATCCGACCCAGGAAGAAATCCTGACCTGCAGTAAGTGCAAACCTTTTGTAATCAGAATTCCTGTCTTCGATCTCTATCATTTTCTTTACACCTTTATCCAAAATCAGCTCGGCTCCTGCATTGAGAGCGTAAAAGGTCCTAAGCTGTTGTGTAAGTCTTGAGCTCACCCCCCATGACCATGTCGGTTCTCCGTAAACAACCTTATAGCCGGTAATGGCCTGTACCAGGATATACCGATCTCTTACCGGTACATTTTTTTCCGGAAGATAGCCATCATTCAATAAGGGAATTTTTTTGGGGAAATACTCGAGGCCGGCCGAAGCTGTGGGGAAGTTAATGCCCATGTTCGGGAGCCTCATGGCACCATTTGAGATATGATTGTAATTGGCTGATAATGTTAATAATATATTATCAGACAGAACATACTTCATCCTTGCTGAAAGATGAAGGGGAAAGCTTATCCTGGTGCTGAAGAACCTGTTTAGAGTATTGTATTCATAATCATAGATCTTTGTCTGCCACGAAATTCCTCCTCCTCCCCTTGCTGAAAAGATGAATTTGCCGCTTCTCTTCAGTATCGGCTCAGTATAAGCTGTCAAAGCGTAAGAACTGCCGACAACCTCTGGATTCTGGTAATTGTAATATGCCAGCTGAATCCCTGAAGTGCTATAAGTATGGAAAACCTTCCAGCTTTCAAATGATGTGTGAAGCCAGTTTAAATTCAGCTCTGCACCATAAGGCCTGGTATGGGAAACAGCTTCAATCTTCTGTGTGTGTGCGATAATGAAACCATAATGAGCCTGTGTTCCAATGAAGAAGGTGCTTTTTCGTTCCTGTGCATGGACAGGAAGAGACAGGATTAAAAGTGCAACAATTATATGTTGTCTGATCTTCATCATTTATGAGGCAAGAGGCTGTAACATGCCAGGTGATCTTGCACACGGTACAGCCTTTCAGTTCAGGTCAGCGTTTTATTTAAGATATATTTCCAGGACGGGGATCTCGGTATCGGGTTTCAGTATCGGCAACGAGAACGTGACATCATTAGCCGCAGTTTCTCGCCCGGTGCTGTATCGTATTTCAGAAGCATCGTGGAGGAACTGTGCATATTTCACCTTATCTCCGCTGTTTGCAAGGGTTACGGTTCCCATCGGGTAAGCAAGTAAATGAATGTACAGCCTGTTTGTCACAGGGTTGTAGGTCAGCAGGGTATTCGGAGGTGCAACAAACCCGGCAGGAGCCTCGGTGCAGCCATAGACAGAACGGTTGTTAAGCTCCATCCAGCCGCCCATTGCGGAGAGCCTGTCTTTTGCCCTCTGGTCGAATGTGCCGCGTGCTGTCGGACCGACGTTAAGAAGCAGGTTTCCGCCTTTACTCACCGATTCGATCAGAAGTTCAAGCAGCTGTGCGGGGCTCTTCCATGTTGTTTCGTCGCGGTAGTAGCCCCACGATCCGGAAAATGTCTGGCATGTTTCCCATGGAATTCTCTGACCATTGTACTCGGGCCATTTTGCAACTTTCACCTGCTCGGGGGTGGTGAAATCCCAACCTCCCTGAACATCCTTAAGATCGAGCCTGTCATCCACTATGATGCCGGGCTGCAGCTTCCTGGTGAGCTTCAGAAGACCTTCCGAATCCCAGTCATCACGACCTTTGCCGTTCTTTCCAGGGTAAGAGAAATCGAACCATATGATGCTTATCTCACCATAATTTGTAAGCAGCTCAGTAACCTGGTCCTTCATGTACTGGCGGTAACGCGACATGTCTTTTCCCTTGTTAAGCGGTTCATAATTAGCTTCATTATCCTGTCGCTGGGGATGATTTTTGTCAATTGTGAAATCAGGATGATGCCAGTCTATCAGGGAGTAATAGAATCCAACCTTGATCCCTTCAGCCCTGAATGCCTCGACATATTCCTTTATAATATCCTTCCCATAAGGAGTGTTGGTGCATTTGTAGTCGGTGTATTTTGAATCCCAGTTGCAGAATCCTTCATGGTGCTTTGCGGTAAGCACAACATACTTCATGCCGGCCTCCTTTGCCATCCTTGCCCATTCTTCCGGGTTGTAAAGATCGGGATTGAAATTGTCGAAATACTTCTGGTACTGCTCGTTTGTAAGCCTCTCGCGGTTCTTGACCCATTCATGCCGTGCGGGAAGGGCATAAAGTCCCCAGTGGATGAACATGCCAAAGCGCGCATCTGTCCACCACTTCATGCGTTGCATTTTCTGAGCTTCGGTTTCTTTTGGAAGCTGGGCAAAAGTTGATTGTGAAACGATTAACAATAAAATGAAAAGAACAACAGACTTAAAGAAACTGGTTTTCATAGGTCAGGTTTTTCGGTTACACATTGAATGATCCAAAGATAATATTTCATCCGGATTGAACACTATCTCCCCCATTTCCCCTTCCTTATTCCTTCCACAAGACGTGATCCTCTCTGCCAGCTTGCCGGGATGAACATCAGGAATGAACCGTGTTTCCATCAGCGGCTCTTTCATATGACACTGAAGAAACGGGAAGAGGTGCTCATATTCAATTGCCGAGGCGTGATGAGATTATTTCAGCAAGATCTTCTTTTTCAAGCTTTACAGGATTGTTCTTATTCCCGGTGGAAGTGCAAATCGCCTCGATGTGGTTTCCCGTTATGCCGAATTTTCCCAGACCCGGGAGGTTGAGTATTTCTGTAAGTTCCTTAAGATAGCTAATGAAAGCCGCAATATAGTATTCGTCGGTTTTACCAGTTTCATCTATAAACAATCTTCCTAGCGTGGCATATTTTTTCAATGCTTCAGGATTATCCCCGGTTGATTTAAGTTTCCTCACATTAGCCTCATTTGCAGAAGCCATAAGTGTGCCGCAGACTATGCCGTGAGGTATGTCAAACAGTCCTCCTACTGATGATGCGAACCCGTGCACTGTGCCCAGTCCGGCATTGGCGAGGCATAATCCTGATGTAAGAGCCGCAAAGGACATTCCGGATCTTGCACCGGCATTATGCCTGTCGCTGTACACCTTCAGCAATGAATGCTTTATTGCTTTAAAACCCTCAAGTGCAAGGGCATCGGTATAAGGGCTTGCGTTAGTTGAGAGATAAGCCTCGGCGAGCTGGCTGAAGCAATCCATTCCGCTTGCCGCTGTGATGTCAGGAGGACAATCAAGAGTAAGATCAGGATCTACCAGTGCAATCTCGGGAACAAAGTTGTTATGCCGCAGTGATTTCTTGAAACCATTAATGCCGGTCCTGGAAATAACTGCATTTTTGGTTGCCTCGCTGCCTGTTCCTGCTGTTGTAGGAATGGCTATGAAGGGAATCTTATTCCCCGGGTGCTCTTTTGTCCCGACCTCTTCCAGGTACTCAATAACGGGTGCATTCAGCGGCAGCATGGCTGAAACAGCCTTACCTGCATCAATTGCACTGCCGCCACCGATGGCAACCACAACCATGGCATTGAATGACCTGTTTTCCGAAACAGCCTCATCGATCATTTCAGGAGTTGGTTCAGAAGGTATTCTTACAATACCGAATTCAATATTATGGCTTGAAAATGAATCTTTCAGCTCCTGAAAATGCCGGCTCCCGGTGAATGATCCTTTGCCTGTAACCAGCAGAACACGGGTTCCATACTGCTTTGAGAGTCCAGTCAACCGGGAGAAAACACCATTGCCGAAAATTATTTTCGGTATGGCTGAAAATTGAAATGGGTTTACCATTTTACACTTTTGGCATTAGTATATTGTATTTCACTCCATGCCTTGGTTCCGTCATCATGTCTTTCACGGCATCGCGCCAGGCCATATAGTGCCGGGTGTTCTTATGAGCTGCAGCTGCTTCCTCTGACTCATAAGCTTCATAAAGCATGAATCTTGTCGGATCATCGGCCTGCTGTACAAAATCGAACCTTAAGTTACCGAGTTCCTTAACTGCTTCCCGGTGGTTCGCGGTTGAAGCTTCAATGAATTTCTCAACAGACTCCGGCCTGACATGAATATGAACACATGTAACTGTCATAATTGTATAGTTTTCAGCAAAGTTAGCGTATCGCAAACAGAAGATCAAGCTAAAGCCAAAAGTAACTATCTTTGTTTAAACCCACTTTCATAATGAGCAACAAGGTAAATGTCGGCTTCATTGGAGCCGGAGGAATAGCGAGACCACATGCTTTCGCACTGAATGCCATCAAATATTATTACAATGATTTTCCGGAATTAAGGCTTGCAGCTGTCAGTTCCCTGACGGGTAAAAAAAGGGATGCGTTTGCCTCATCGTTCGGTTTTGAGAAAGCTCTGTCACCTGATGATTTCTTTGCCTCAGATGAAATAGATACTATATACATCCTCGGACCTAACAAGGTTCATTATGAGCATCTCAGAAGGGCTGCAGCGATGAAACAGGTAAGAAGGGTCTATGTCGAAAAACCACTCTGTTCGACTCAGGAGGAAGAGGAGGAAATCAGGGAAATAACGAGTGTTCATCCTGAAAAAAAGTTCCAGATCGGTTTCCAGTTCCTGTTCATGACCCCTGTCCGCGAGGCTCTAAGGCTTTGGAAAACGGGAATGTTCGGAAGGGCGCTTCATTTCGACCTCAGGTATTTTCATGGCGACTACCTGCAGAAGTCGTACCGTGACAAGCGAACAAACAGGCTGACTCCTGCTCCCGACGGGGGAGCGATGGCTGACCTGGGATCACATGCAGTAAGCCTGCTTGTGGCTTTCCTGGGCAATGAGCTTAAGATTGATGGTGCGATTAAGTCAGGGAAATTTGAAGATGTCGATCCTGCTTCCGATCTTTTCAGCCTCATTACAATCAGGGATCAGAAATCAGGTGCCGCAGGAACTGTTTCTGCAAGCCGCATTGCTGCGGGAACAGGCGATCTGCTGTCTATGGAGCTCTATGCTGAAAAAGGAGCCATCAGGTTCAATTCACATGATCCCGACAATCTTGAATATTACCTTGAAGAAACAGGCACCTGGACAAGAGTGCATTCAGGAAGCAGTTACAGGAGCATAACATCTTTTCCTTCAGGCCATGTACCTCCAGGCTGGCTTCGGCCGATGATCCATGCGCATTATGTATTTCTCGGAGGAAACGATCCGGATGCCTGCATTCCGGATATTGAACACGGTTTGCAGGTTCAGAGAATTGTCAGAGAGACCGCACGTATTCTCAGGGAACATCGATGAA
>JBLNAO010000224.1:0-11165 GCA_050259395.1 Chloroflexota bacterium | reverse complement strand
TTCGCTCTACGCTTTACTCTTTACACTGTACACGCTACCTGTCTATCACCCCCGACCCCACCACCTCATCTCCCTCATACCATGCTGCAAACTGGCCGGGTGCGATACCGCGCTGCAGATGCCTGAACAGGATGTACAATCCCTTCTCACGCATGTAAAGTCTTGCTTCCTGCAGGGGTTGCCTGTATCTTATCCTTGCAAGATAATCGCGCATTTCGCCCGGCAGCATTTGAATATCAGGCCTTATCCAGTGCACTTCATCCTTTCTCACAAAGAGGCCTTTCCTGTTTAGTCCTGGATGCGAGTGACCTTCTCCGGCATACACGATATTATTTTCGACATCGGTGGCTATGACGAAGAGCGGCTCCTTATGTCCGCCCACGTTCATCCCCTTCCGCTGGCCGACAGTGAAGAAATGAGCCCCGTTGTGATTGCCTATTCTGACACCTGCCTGGGGATCATACCTGAATGGCTCTGAGAGTGAAGCCAGCAGATCTTCCGGAGGGTTGTCGGGATAGTTTTCCGGGTAAGAAGGATAGATGCTATTATCCGTGATCTCGACTATTTGCCCTTTTTTTGCTTCAAGCTTTTGCTGAAGGAAAACGGGAAGATCGACTTTCCCGACAAAGCATATTCCCTGTGAATCTTTTCTTGCCGCAGTGGCAAGCCCAAGTGTTTCCGCGATATGTCTTACTTCAGGCTTTGTCATTTCTCCTACGGGAAACAGTGCAGTTGAGAGCTGTTTCTGGTTAACCTGGCACAGGAAATAGCTCTGATCCTTATTACCGTCAACGCCGGAAAGGAGCCTGTAAATTATTTTACCTTCAAATTCGGTTTCTGCCTTTCGGCAATAATGGCCAGTGGCAACAAAATCAGCTCCAAGCTTTCTTGCTTCATCGACAAACGAATCGAATTTGATCTCCCTGTTGCAAAGCACATCGGGATTTGGTGTGCGGCCTTTTTCATATTCACTGAACATGTAATCAACGACCCTTTTCCTGTACGGCTCTGACAGATCGACCTGGTAAAATGGTATCTGTAGCTTGTTTGCCACCATTCCGGCAAACATCAGGTCATCTTCCCAGTGACATTCGCTCTGAATGAGCCCGGTTGTGTCGTGCCAGTTCTTCATGAAGAGCCCTGCAACATCATAACCCTGTTCCTTCAGCACCCAAGCTGCAACGCTGGAATCGACCCCTCCGGATAACCCGACTATCACTTTCTTTTTCACGGTGCAAAGATAGAAAAAACAGGAATTATTTGTGCAGATCGACCTCTCCCCAAACCCCTCCCCCAAGTGGGAGGGGCTTTAATCCAGGATAATATTTAATTTCAGATGCAGGGTCAACTTCCCCCTCTCACTCCGGGAGAGGGGGATCGAGGGGGTGAGGTCGTTTATCCTCAATTATTAATATCTTAGCGTCATGTCGCAGGGTACCCTCACCATCTATAACGCTTCAGCCGGATCAGGTAAAACCTACACATTGACAGGTATTTACCTTTTGTCACTTTTCCGTTCTCGGTACAATTACAGGAAGATTCTCGCAGTGACTTTCACCAACAAGGCCACAGCGGAGATGAAATCGAGGATACTTGAAAATCTCCATAAGCTGACAGCAGGGGAAAAATGCGAATACCTCGCTGAGCTTGTTGCACAATCAGGCAAAACTGAAGAGTGGATACGGAAAGAGGCGGGGGATATCCTTAAGCTGATACTACATGATTTTTCGCGATTCTCGGTATCGACAATCGACAGCTTTTTTCAGAAAATCCTCAGGGCATTCGCTCGGGAGGCCGGACTTCATTCCGGTTACAACATCGACCTCGATTTAGGGATATGGCTAAACGCCGCGATCGATGAAATGATTTCTTCAGCTGCCTCTGACAAACAGCTGCGTGACTGGCTTATCAGTTATGCGATCTCAAATATCGATAATGAGAAGAGCTGGAATCTGAAGAGTGGTATAATGCGGCTCTCATGGGAGCTTTTCAACGAGAAGTTCAGGATACTTTCCGGAAGTGAAATGCACAAGCTTGCCGATAAGGAATTCCTTACTGATTATATCGCCGGACTGAAAAATATTTCATCTGCTTTTGAAAATCATTTGAAGGAGACCGGCAGGAAGGCTGCAGAACTAATTGCCTCATACCAGCTAACAGATGAAATGTTCTACAGGAAGGGGCAGGGCATTCCGAAGTACGTCCGGCAGCTTGCCGGGGGAGAAATTACTGAACCCGGCTGCTATGTGCGCGAAATAATGAACGAACCTCCCCGGTGGTCGACCGACAAAATAAAGCCCTCTCTCCAGGAGGCCATAAACGCAGGTCTTGGAGATATGCTTCAGGGTGCAATTGCATACTATGACAAAAACATTGTTGCATACCGTACCTCAAAGGTCATTGCAGCGAACATCTATGCATTGGGCATCCTCACCGACATAATGGAGAACATCCGTAAGCTGACTTCATCTGAAAATACTTTCCTGCTCTCGGATGCCGGCGAGTTTCTGAGACTGATAACAGAAGGAGATCAGTGTCCTTTTATATATGAAAAAACCGGCAATACGTTCGAGAACTTCATGATCGATGAATTCCAGGATACTTCGATGATCCAGTGGAAGAACTTCGATCCCCTGATCTCAAACAGCAGGGCTCAGGGCTTTGACAATCTTGTTGTGGGAGACATAAAGCAGTCAATTTACAGGTGGCGCAACAGTGACTGGCGGATACTCAGAAGCTTGACAACTGCAAATGCTGAAGATCAGAGAGTTATCACCAGGCCGCTCGATGTTAACTGGAGAAGCCGGTCAAACATTATAAAATTCAATAACTCACTTTTTTCAGTGCTTCCTTCTTTGCTCGATAAAAAACTTGAGAATGACTCAGTATCCGGGATGTTCAATTCGCTTTATGCTGAAGCGGAACAGAAAGATCCGGGAAGGAAGGAGGGAGGATATGTCCGGATCGGGTTTATAGAGAGTACACCTGAGAAAAGCTGGGAAGCAGCAGTTCTCGAAAAGCTTCCGTCAATCATCGAAAACCTCCAGGAAAAAGGTTATTCCCCCTCCGATACGGGCATTATCGTCAGGGATGGAAGGCAGGGTGCTATGGTTCTTCGCACTCTGATCGATTATTCCAATAATCTTCCTGCCGGAAAAAAGGAGAAATTCAATTTCAACGTTGTTTCAAATGATTCACTTCTGCTGTCGGGATCGCCTGCCGTCTGCCTGATCATATCTGTTCTTTCATTCATGAATGATCCATCGGATATGGTCTCGAAAGCTGCCATTCATTTATATAGTCATCTGGCTGCAGGAGACACTGAGAATGAAGATCTTTTGCTAACCATCAGCAATACTCCAGAAGACCCTGAAGGATTCGATGATTTTCTCGCATCTCTGAGGCAAAAGCCTCTTTTTGAATCAGTCGAGCAGATCATTTCTTTCTTCAACCTTGGAGATCATGCCTGGAATGCGGTATGGCTCAATGCTTTCCAGGATTGTGTGATGGGATTTGTAAAGAATGGTAATCCCGACATTAAGTCCTTTCTTGAATGGTGGGAGGCCTCAGGTCAGAAGAAATCTGTAACTCTTCCGGGCAACCAGGATGCAATTCGTATCCTCACCATACATAAATCAAAGGGCCTCGAATACAGTGCAGTTATACTTCCGTTCATTTCCTGGGAATTAGATCATCCTCCGATGATGCAGCCGCTCCTTTGGGTGAGGCCTCAAACCGAACCTTTCAATGAACTTGGGATTGTCCCGGTGCGCTGCTGCAAAGAGCTAACAGGAACAATTTTTGCTGAGCATTACCTCGATGAAAAACATTCAATCTACCTCGATAACCTTAATCTTCTTTATGTCGCAACCACCAGGGCCAGGGACGTACTGATAGGGTTTGCACCTGCAGCTCCCAAAAGCGGAAGCATTGCCAGTGTGCTCAGGGATGCATTCGAAGGAAATAGCGACAGCTTATTGAGCAGCTCCTTCGATCCTGAAATAAATGTTTTTGAATACGGCGATATTCCTGATTCCAGTCATGCTCAGGAGAAAAGAACGGGAATGGTTGCCGGAGGATATCCCGTCAGCTATGCGTCACGATCGCTGAAGCTCAAGCTTCACGGTGAAAATTATTTTTCTGCCGGGGATGAGGAGAAAAGGAAAAGAATAAACTACGGAAAGATAATGCACGAGGTGTTTGAAGGCATCAATGTTCCGGGTGATGTTCATGCTGCTGTCAGAAGGCTTGTCCTTGAAGGAAAGTTGCCTGAGGCTGAAGCTCCAGGAATAGAGAACAGGGTCAGCCAGCTTATAAGCGAGCCGGAAGTGGCGGAATGGTTCTCCGAGGGGAACACAGTAATGAATGAAGCCGGTATACTTCTTACCTCAGGCAATACCCGCAGGCCCGACAGAGTGATCATGAGAAACGGCAGGACGACTATTGTCGATTTCAAGTTTGGAAGTGAAAGCGACCGCTATCTTGAACAAATCGGCATTTACCGTGGTCTGCTGTCGGATATGGGCTATAAGGATATCGACGCCTGTATCTGGTATGTGGATAAGAACAAAATTGTTTACGCCTGAATGAAGGGAACGGGAAATATCTACCCCTGGGGACATGAAAGGAGATTCAATGCCTACTCGAATTATTTCAGGAAGCTTTACGGTGCAAGAGTCCAGAAAGTCTCTATCGATGCAGGCTTCACATGTCCCAACCGTGATGGAACCCGGGGTGCCGGAGGTTGTTCTTTCTGCCTGAACGACGCTTTCAATCCATCATATTGCATGCCCGATAAAACTGTAACCCGACAGATAGAGGAGGGGATAGAATTTCATAAATGGAGATATTCCGAAGCAACTTCTTACCTTGCTTATTTTCAGGCCTTTTCAAACACATACGCCCCCTTGGACAGGCTTAAGATGCTGTATGAGGAAGCTCTTGAATATCCGGGTGTTATCGGGATTATTATCGGCACCCGGCCTGACTGTGTGGACGACGAAAAGCTGGAATACATTAAGTCGTTATCTGAAAAACATTATGTGGCTGTGGAATATGGCATTGAATCGTGTTATGACAGGACTCTTTCCAGAATAAACCGCGGACATACTTTTTTCGAAGCATTGGAAGCAGTTAAGAATACTGCATCAATTGGCATCAATACAGGGGCTCATTTCATCTTCGGGCTTCCCGGTGAATCGAAGGAAGATATGCTTGCAGAGGCAAGTGTCATTTCTTCCATGCCGGTTAAGACAGTGAAGTTCCATCAGCTTCAGATTATAAAAGGAACTGCGATGGAGCAGGAATTCATGACAAGGCCTCAGGATTTTGAGATGTTTACATGGGATGAGTACCTGGATTTTTTTGTTAAATTCCTTGAGAGGCTCAATCCGGAGATAGTTGTCGAACGTTTCACGGGTGAAGCACCTCCTCGTTTCCTCGACAAGCCTCGGTGGGGGAAAAAACGCGCCGACCAGATAGTCGGACTGGTGGAACATCGTCTTGAAGAACTCGACACATGGCAGGGAAAATTATATAAACTTTCGCCTTCATAATGGAATATTTCCTAGAACGCATAGCCAGGTCGCTGAGAGAAGATTTCGGCAATGATCTTAACAGGCATTGCCTGGTATTTCCCGGAAGGAGGGCGGGACTTTATCTTCTTAAATATATCTCGCAGGGATTGTCAAAGCCGGTCTGGGCGCCATCAACCTATACGATAAATGAGCTTTTCAGGACGTTGTCGCCGCTTCAGACAGCCGGCAACGAGCTGCTTTTGTTTGAGCTTTACAAAGTGTATTCCTCTTTACGAAAAGATGCCGGAAGCTTTGATGATTTTTACTTCTGGGGCGATATGCTTATCAACGATTTCGACGATACGGATAAATACATTGCAGATGCTTCAGGACTTTTCCAAAATGTAAAAGACCTGAAGGAAATAGACCTGAAATTCGGCGGACTGACTGATGAGCAGAAGGATATAATAAAACGTTTCTGGTCGAATTTTGACATCTCGAAACCAACCGGTCAGAAATCGGAGTTTCTCGGACTGTGGTCAGTGATGAATGAACTTTATGAGGGCTTCGGAAAGGCACTGCGCATCCAGAACCTGGCTTATGAGGGAATGATCTTCCGCGATGTTGTCCGGATGAATGATAAGGAACTGGTTGCAGCTGTAAAATGGGACATGGTTCATTTCATCGGTTTCAATGCACTGAATAACTGCGAAAAAAGATTGATGACCGTGCTGAAAAATGCGGGCAGGGCAAAGTTCTACTGGGATTATGACAATTCATACATAGGCAAGGGAAATCATAATTCTGCCGGTTTTTTCATGACGGAAAACCTCAGGATTTTCGGCAACAACATGCCAGGGGATTGGAGTTACGATACTTTGCTTTCTTCAAGTGACAATGTTAATCGGAGAGTGATAGAGACATCCTCCGATGTGGCCCAGGTTAAAATGATCCCGACGCTTCTGACAGAAATCGGCCCTGATCCGGAGAATGCTCATCACACTGCAGTCGTGCTTTCGGATGAGACCCTCCTGGTTCCATTGCTTTCGAGCCTGCCGGGGAATATGGCCGATATCAACATCACTATGGGATACCCTCTGAGGCAGACACTTGTATATACATTGATCAGGAGCCTCATGGATCTGCAGAGGACTGCAAAACAGAACAACGATTTAATCAGCTTTCATGCGACTGAGGTTCTGAACATCACTGGTCATCCCATGATCGCAGATCTGCTTGAACCTGAAGATGTTCTTCTTACAGGATATCTCAGGTCTACTGGAAAGGCATGGTTTTCTTCCAGTGATTTTGGCGCTTCAAAACTTTTTTCTGAGATCTTTACAAAACATGATCAACCGGCATTATTATCATCCTGGTTTCGCGATATTTTATCGATTATCGCGCTCAAGTCCGCAAGTGAAGACGAGTCTGAACTCAATATAAGGAATGAATTCATTTACAGGATAGTCCTGGCGCTCAACAGGCTCGAAACGATCATCAGTAATCCGGATGTTTCTTTTTCGGCTGACACCTACCTGAAGCTTCTCGACCGTTTGCTTAAAAGCCAGTCAGTACCGTTTTCAGGCGAACCTTTATCCGGAATTCAGATTATGGGAATACTTGAGACCAGGGCCCTCGATTTCAAAAACCTTATAATACTCTCTGTTAATGAAGGGGTTATGCCTGCCTTGTCTTCTTCATCATCATTCATCCCGTTCAGCCTGAGGCAGGCTTTCGGGCTGCCATCGGTAAATCACCAGGAGTCGATCTTTGCCTACCACTTTTACAGATTGCTTCAAAGGGCGGAAAACGTGACTTTCACATACAACTCCAATTCTGAAGGTTTGAGGAGCGGTGAGATGAGCAGGTTCCTGATACAAATGAATTATGACCAGATTCTGAAGCCTGATTTTACTAATCTCGGCTTTGAGATCAGAACACCCCCGCATCCTCTGGAATCCATTCCGAGGAAGGAGGATCACGTAAAAAAACTTGAAGGGAAATTTCTTAACGGCAGGGCTCTTTCACCTTCGGCAATCAATACCTGGCTTGGCTGCCGGATGAAGTTCTTTTTTAAGTATGTAGCTGAGATTGCAGAGCCTGAAACGGTGAAGGAGGAAATTGATCCTGCTGTCTTCGGAAACATACTTCATTCGGTCATGAAGCAGTTGTATGAGGTTCATTCCGGGAAGGTGATAACCGTAGAAATCCTCAGCAGTCTCCTGAAGAATGAAGAATACTTACGGAAAGTTGTCGATGGATCTATAATAAAAGAATTCCGAAACGGTGAGGAAGGAACTGCAACCGGCAATGAGCTGATTGTACGTGATGTCCTGTTTGCCTATCTCAAGAGGATATTGCATGCTGACCGGTCATTGGCCCCGGTAACCATAATGCATCTCGAACAATTCGTTGATTTCAGCATGGAAGCCGAATGCGCGGGAAAAAAGATCATGGTGAGAACAGGGGGGTATGCCGATCGTATTGACAAGGTTGCCGGCAGCGTCAGAATTGTCGATTACAAGACCGGGAATGTAGGTGAATCAGTTTGTTCCATCGATGACCTTTTCATTGAGGACAGGCCGAAAGATTCTGATGGCTGGTTGCAGATACTTCTTTATTGCGAGGCATACCTGAAGAAAAACAACGAAAATGGCCCAATAAGGCCGTCCATTTATAAAATAAAGAAGATGACGGGCAGGTCATTCAAAGACACCCTTGTTATTAAGGAAGGTCGGGGTGAAACCAGGGTGGTGGATGATTTCATTCAGGTGAGAGAGCAGTTCAACGCCGGATTGCTAAACGTCGTTGAAAGGATCTTCAATCCTGAAGAACCCTTTACCATGACGAAGGAGCCTTCAAAATGCAGGTACTGCCCTTATGTTATCCTATGTTCAAGAAGATATCAGTGAGCATTCGGGTTATGCTCCATGTCTGTCTGAAGCGCTGCCATTTTGATTGCTGTAATAGCGGCTTCATCACCTTTGTTGCCTAGTTTGCCTCCTGATCGTTCCGTGGCCTGCTCCTTGTTGTTTACAGTGAGCACGCCAAAGATGAACGGGATATTGTACTCAATGTTCAGCTGGGTTATACCCTGTGTCACACCCTGGCAAATATAAGTGAAGTGAGGCGTTTCGCCCTGGATCACGCACCCCAGGCAGATAACCGCGTCCACATCATCATACTCGGCAATGAACTGAGCGCCGACTGTAAGCTCAAAGCTCCCGGGCACATGTTTCACAACAAGATTCTTGTCTGTGACGCCATGCTTCTTGAGCGTATTCACCGCTCCCTGGAGCAATGACCAGGTAATTTCCTGATTCCAGTCGGCGACGACTATGCCGAACCTCATTTTGTTTGCATTTGGAACAGCTGAGGGATCGTACTGAGATAAGTTTGTTGTACTCATAATTGTGTTTAAATAAAAAACGCATCTGCTCGGTAAGTGTTTGAGCCGGATGCGCTTATTTTTTTGTAAAAGATCTGGAACTTACTCCATAAGAGTTTTTACCCTTGCAATATACTTGTCTATTGTAGATCCTTCCGTGCTTTCAGGGTATTCTTTCTGAATTCTTTCATATAATTTAAGAGCATCGGCATATTTATTCTGAAGCTCATACAGTTCAGCAGCTTTCATGAGGAAAAGGGGTGTGTTGAAAGAGTTTTCTGCATAATCGGCTGCTTCCATGTATTTTGTAACTCCCTTATCAAGATCGCCAAGTTCCACATATGCATCGCCTGTTGCACCTGCAGCCAGCGAACCTATCACTTTGTCCTTCCTGGAATATTTTCCAAGAAAATCGATAGCCTCTTCGTAATTGCCGAGACGGAGATAGCATATTCCGGCGCTGTATTTTGCCAGGTTGCCGGCTTTTGTCATTTTATAATCGTTTGCGATATCAAGGAAACCAAGGTAGTTGCCGTCGCCATTGAGGGCCAGGTTGATAGAGTCCATCTCCAGGTAACGTTCAGCCTGGTACATTTGTGACTGCGCTTCTTTATTCCTGTTATTCAGATAGAGCTTGCCAACCCAGACCACGGCCACTATTCCTACAATAACTCCGAGCACTGTCAGCAGGGTTTTGTAATTCTGCTCCAGAAAATGCTCGGTTCTCGTCAGTGTTTCCTCTACGTTTGAAATGGTCTGTGGATTTTCATCCTTTTGTTTCTTCGCCATACTGGTGTTTACTGTTTACTTCTGAATTTTCCTCCGCAAAAGTAATTTTTTTCAACTAATTCTGAAACTTATGGTTAAAAAATTAGAAAATTAGGTTTTTGCATCCCATGCCTTAACTCATGTTTCTTATTAACTTTGTCACACCTGACGAACAGAGCTGATGTACCTTAAAAATTTATCACTTACCAACTTCAAGAATTATGAGCTGGCTGAGATGGAGTTTTCACCCAGGATAAATTGCTTTACAGGGAATAACGGGGTCGGGAAAACCAATATTCTCGATGCCATACATTATCTATCTCTCACAAAAAGCTTTTTCAACAGTATTGACAGTATAAGCGTGAAGCATGGCGAGGATTATTTCATCATAAGGGGAGTGTTTGAACGTGAAGGTGAGGAGGATGAGATTTACTGCGCCTTTCAGAAACAGAAACAGAAAATCGTAAAACGAAATTCAAAAGAATACCGCAAGCTTTCTGATCATGTGGGAAGGTACCCGGTTGTGATGATTTCTCCAGCCGACAGCGCCCTGGTTACCGAAGGAAGCGAGGAACGCAGAAAGTTCATGAACAAGATAGTAAGCCAGTACAGCCCGGCTTATCTTGATTCGGTGCTTAATTACACGCGGTCGCTGCAGCAAAGGAACAGGGTGCTCAAGAACATGAGGAACTCACAGGTTCATGATTACGATATGCTCGCAATTTACGATGACCAGCTTATAAAATACGGCAATTCAATCCATGAAGAGAGGCAGAAGCTTATTAATGAGCTGATCCCTGTATTCCAGGAATATTATAATTTAATCTCATCCGGCAGGGAAGAGGTGAGCCTTCGTTACCGTTCACACCTTTCATCGGGTGACTTCGGCGAGCAGTTGCGCAATTCCGTTTCAAAAGACCTGATTTTTGAATATACAACTGTCGGGATCCACAAAGATGACCTGATACTCGAAATGGATGGTTATCCTGTAAAATCACTTGGTTCGCAGGGTCAGCAGAAATCCTATCTTGTTGCTTTGAAGCTTGCAAAATTCGACTACATCAAGCGCCAGGCAGGTTTTCCGCCGGTACTTCTTCTGGATGATATTTTCGACAAGTTTGATGCCGGCCGTGTGGAACAGATCATCAGGCTTGTCGGCAATCAACGGTTCGGTCAGATCTTCATCACCGACACTCACCCTGAAAGGCTTCAGCAAATACTATCTTCGCATAATGCCGATTACAGGCTTTTTAGCATACAGGGAAATAATCCGGTGATCTCAAAAAATTCTGAGGAATGAGACGAAGTAAAACGATATCACTGGCTGATGCAATATCAGACTACATCAGGGAGATGAACCTTGGCGAAAAGCTTAACGAGGTTTCGATTATTAATTCCTGGGAGGAGATAGTGGGCAAGGCAATCAGTTCACGAACCAGCAAAATATATATAAAGGATCATGTCCTGTATGTTCACCTAAGGTCGTCTGTGGT
>JBLNAO010000223.1:0-7159 GCA_050259395.1 Chloroflexota bacterium | reverse complement strand
CCGGGTGGTCGGCCGGTCAGCTTGAGCGGGAACTGAAAGAAAATTCATGGGTCATTGCCAAGGTTAGCTCCGATATTATCATGAATAACCGGGGAGAAGATACCTGGAAAAGGGTCCTCCGGAGCCTAAAAAACAAATACCGCAGATGGGCGGATTTTCCTGATTCCCCGGAGATGAACTGAGATATTTCGAATTTCGAATTTACAATTTTCGAATTTGGATGTTCAGTAACACTTCGGAATTCCCAAATTCGCAATTCGAAATTACACGTGTAATATTTTAAAAATTAATTCTTTCAACAGGTCCCCCTGGTCGGTTCCGGGATCTTCGAAACCTTTTGACCTGAGGTCGTAGGTTCTCAACAAACCGATTACATAAATTGTCTTTGAAGCATTGTATTTTGACGCTGCTGATTCATAGTCCTTCACAAAATAAGGATTGACTTTCAGTGCTGTGGCAACTGTATTTTTTGACTTGTCGGTGAG
This sequence comes from Chloroflexota bacterium, assembly GCA_050259395.1. Taxonomy (GTDB): domain Bacteria; phylum Bacteroidota; class Bacteroidia; order Bacteroidales; family VadinHA17; genus LD21. The sequence goes on along the minus strand of JBLNAO010000223.1, from coordinate 6,674 downwards.
GTAATGATAGGTCAGGAGCTTGCTGAAAAAGCCGAAAAGTGAAGCAATGGTGAGCATCAGTGGATTATCCTTCTGATTGTCCGCAAAATACTTCACTATCATGTTGGCTTTTAGTATATTCCTGTCGCCGATAGCTTTCTGCAGCTCAAAATTATTGTAATCCTTGCTGATGCCGATATTCTTCTCGATAAGATCGGTGGTGATAACCGGTTTCCCCTGTGGAAGGGTGATAATCAGCTTTTCAAGCTCATTGGCTATCTTGTGCAGGTCAGTACCCAGGAATTCCGTCAGCATTGCGCTGGCGGATGGATCGGTTCTCACACCCTTGTTCATCAGGTATCTTTCAATCCATCCGGGTATCTGGTAATCCCTCACCTTTACCGATTCGAAATATACTGCATGCGTTTCAAGCATCTTTGATAGCTTCATCCTTTTGTCGAGCGACTTGTACTTGTAATTAATGACCAGGATGGTGGAATTGAGGGGTTTTTCGAGGTATATAACAAGATCCTCTATATTTTTCAGCGATTGTGCTTCCCTGACGATTACCACCTGGTGGCTCGACATCATCGGAAACCTTCTGGCTATGTCGATTACAGCAGGCACTGTGGTGTCCTCACCATATACAATCATCTGATTGAAGGCACGTTCGGATTCAGGAAGGATGTTGTTCTCAATATATCCGGTAATCTCATCGATATAGTAAGGTTCTTCCCCGGCAAGGAAATAAACAGGCTTGAATTTCCTGTTTTTTAAATCGGACATAACCTCTTCAAATTGTACCGGCATTATCAGAATTTTAGATGTTTTACAGACACTCCGTTCTTCTTTATTTCCCTTAATGATTCAATTCCGATCTTCAGATGCATCTCAACATAATCGCGTGTTACCTGGAGGTCGCTGGCTTCGGTCTTGATGCCTGTTGAAATCATTGGCTGGTCTGAAACAAGCAGAAGCGCACCAGTTGGGATCTCATTGGCGAAGCCGACTGTGAAGATTGTTGCTGTCTCCATGTCGATTGCCATTGCCCGTGTTTTGATGAGGTACTTCTTGAACCTGTCATCGTACTCCCACACTCTCCTGTTTGTTGTATAGACAGTGCCCGTCCAGTATTCCCGTTTCATCTTGGTTATAGTCGCAGAAATGGCGCTCTGAAGCATGAACGCCGGAAGTGCGGGCACCTCGATCGGAAGGTAATCATCTGATGTACCATCGCTTCTTATGGCGGCAATGGGCAGGATAAGATCACCAAGGGTATTCTTCTTTTTAAGCCCGCCGCACTTCCCAAGGAACAGCACTGCTTTAGGCCTTACGGCGCTGAGAAGATCCATTATTGTGGCTGCATTTGGGCTCCCCATGCCGAAGTTTATAATGGTTATTCCATCGGCTGTTGCACTTGGCATGTTTTTATCCTTGCCTTCCACCTGGATATTGTTCCACTTTGCAAAAAGCTCGACATAATACAGGTAGTTCGTAAGAAGAACATATTCACCGAAGCTCTCAATCGACTTGCCCGTGTAACGCGGAAGCCAGTTATTGACAATATCCTCTTTGGTTTTCATCTTTCCTTTATTTCTAATTATCTCATATATTTGAAAACAGAATGCCCGGCTGAGTGCATCCGGTAAAAATACAAAACTAACTTGAAACAGCTAAATCTCCCCGAGTATACATTCAGGATTGCAGGAAATGAAGGCTCCGAGACGATCTTCGACCAGATCAGGAGAAAGTTTGTGAGACTGACTCCGGAGGAGTGGGTGCGCCAGAATTTCATACGGTACCTGGTGACTGAAGGAAAGTATCCGCCCGGATTGATGGGGGTGGAGGTGATGTTCATGCTGAACAGGCTGAAAAGGCGCGTTGACATACTTGTTCATGACAGGCTTGGCAAACCAGTGATGATAGTCGAATGCAAGGAACCAGAAGTTAAAATTGACGACAAGGTTTTTGACCAGATTGTCACCTATAACATTGGACTCAAGGTGCCATATATTGTTGTCACGAACGGGTTGGTGCATTATGCATGCAAAGTGAGGAAAGATCAGCCCGGTTATGAGTTCATCAATGTTATTCCTTTATATGAAGAGCTTAATACCGAGCCTGCATGATCGATGTTACATGTGCCGTGATAAGGAATGAGGAGGATGACATCCTTGTTGTCCAGAGGGGTGAGAAGACCGACCATCCCTTCAAGTGGGAGTTCCCCGGAGGCAAGCTCATGAAAGGTGAAACTGAGGAGGATTGCATCATCAGGGAAGTGAAGGAGGAATTGTCGATGGGCATCGTCATATGCAAGAGGATGGATGATGTGGTGCATGATTATGGCATAAAAAAAATCAGGCTCATTCCCTATATCTGCGATACGCTCGACGATATTCCTTTTCTTTCTGAGCATGTTGCCTATAAATGGCTGAATGTGAAGGAACTGCTTGAAGTGGATTTTTCCGAAGCAGACATATTTGTTGCAGAACAGTATGTGAAGACTTCATGCAATAAAGATCATCCCGAAAGCGGGAGAAGGAATGCAGTGACTCAGATCGATGAAGCCGAAATCAGGGAGATGGTCAACAGGATAATGGGAATGAAAGAGGCTGAATGGGCAGCCACTTCAGTGGTTGAAAATCCGGCGCTCCTGGCAAAGTTCGTTGAATTCTCCTTTTCCTCGGATTCGAAACTCGCCTTTCATGCTTCATGGATACTTACAAAAGCCTGCGACAAAGCACCTGAAATTATCTATCCCTACCTTCCCCAAATCATAGAATCACTGGGTGGACTTGAAAACGAAAGTGCTCTGAGGTCATTCCTGCGGATCCTTTCACTGTCTGATCCTGAACGGTTCAGCCCACGGCATCAGGGCTTGCTTGCTGATGTGTGTTTCAGGTCTCTGAATTCTGGTTTTTCAGCAATAGCAGTGAAAGCTTATTCAATGGAGATACTTTACCGCCTCACTTTAATCTATCCCGAGCTTGCAACCGAGCTGGCACTTTCTATAAGAGGTATCATGGACTTAGATTCAGCCGGAATAGTGTCGAAGGGTAAGACTATACTAAAAAAGCTGAACAAATAATCTTCAGCTTCTTTCATTCGAATTTGCACAGTGCTACACTTCCATTATGAATACCGGCACCTCGAATCCCGCTTTCTGAAGGATCGGCCATGCGACATTATAGACCTTTACGCCGTTATGGGTTGTGCCTTCATGATAACCCTTGTGGGCATGCCCGTGAAAAACAGCAAGTATTGGATGTCTCGACAGGGGTTCCTCAAGCCTTGAGCATCCGAGGAACGGAAATACCTCCTCAGGTTCCCCTGTAACTGTCGCCTTTATGGGTGAATAATGCATGAGTACAACCTGTTTCACATTCTCATACTCCTCGCCCATGCGTTTCAGTGCACGGTCGAGGCTAAGTGATTCATTAACAGCTTCCTTTACGAATGATTTCATCGCTTCTTCACCGAACAGGCTCAGCATATGACTGTCAAACCCTCCACCGAATCCCTTCACTCCTGCAATACCTACATCACCTATGATAACAAATTCACCCTCAAGAACATGTACGTTCTCATTCTGTATTGTCTGGCGAATAAGCTTCTGCCTGCCTTTCTCATGATCATGGTTTCCCAATACGGCAACAACCGGAATATTGCAGCTTTTCAGCTCTTCGGAAAGTACCTGGGCCTCAACCTCATCACCTGTATAAGTAAGGTCACCGCCAATCAGAAAAATATCTGCGCGGTGTGAGATCTCCCTGAAATAGTCGGTCCAGATGCCTTTATCCGAGGTCTTGACGTGAATATCGGCCACTGCAGCTATTCTTGTCTTCTTTGGTTTTTCTGCCATATGCGGAGCTTTATACAGTCCTCATTGTTGTAACCCTGTAATTCCATTCCTTGATATCGACACTGTACTGAGTCTGGTCGATAATAGGACCCCTGCACACTTTCTCCACCGACGGCGGAAGATCATATTGCTCATTTGCCCGTGAAATAAGCTCATCGAAAAGCCATTTGGGAATTATCTCGTGAAAATCGGAAGGATAAACAAACTGAAACATTATGAGCTGAGCCAACAGCAGATGCCAGTGCTGTTCGAGATGAGCGAGAAGCCTTTTCCAGTCCAGGGTTTTACCTGTTTTCAGGATAACATGGTTCACGTCGGCGCCATCGAAACGCTCACGGTTCTGGACATAAATCTTTGCCCAGATAAGCTCCTCGGGAGCAATCAGTGAAACCTTGATTCCTTTGAAATCAGCAAGCACAGCATGTTCATACCATGAATCATCCACAGTGCATATATTATTCACGGTATCGAAGATTATGTCGATGTAATATTCGTTCTTGAAGACTTTTGCGAGCCATCTCACATCAGTAAGCTCGGTCTTATACCCCAGTCCCGAGAAAAACTTTATGATCTTCGGATATTCTGATGATTTGCAGAACACATCAAGGTCCTTGGTATCGCGGAATATGCCGGTATAATGAAAGAAAGCAAAGGCTCCGCCCAGCATGTACCTTGCCCCGCTGTTATTCAATAATTCGAGCGCTTCCCTGTAAAAAGAATGGGCCTCTAATACCTGTTCCTCAGTCATCACTTGATTCATTATCTTCAGTTTTTCAAATTACTATATATGGTTGTGCTCCAGGCAGAAACTGTTACGCTTTCACCACCCTTCACTTCTTCCGGGGCCGGAATCCCGGTTTCACCCGGAATCCTCCAACCAGGATCTGCAGAATCCAGGATTTTCAGCCAGGCCTCTGTTATGGAAGGCATTATCAGCACTGATTCTGCATCAGAGAAATTAAGTATGCATAAAATATATTCCTTACCGTCTTCAGAGGTCCTGATGAAAGAAAAGACAGTTTCACCTGCCACATTCGTTGAGATCCCATCCTTACGGGTGTTTTTCAAAGCATTTTTCGTCTTCCTCAATCTGAGAAGCTCCCGGTTCCAGTCAAGCAATATTTTATGCTTGCCTGAATATCTTTTCTTCCAGCTTAATTTAGACCTGTTGAAAGTAGATTCTTCCTGCGGGTCGGGTGGTTCAACTTTCCAATGGTAACTTTCAAATTCCTTTTTTCTTCCTTCACGCACTGCTTTAATAAGCTCTTTATCGGAATGGCTTACAAAATAGAAAAACGGGTTCTCGTCTCCATATTCCTCGCCCATGAACAGCATGGGGATATAAGGTGAAAGAAAAAGGGCTGATGCAGCCATCTTAAGTTGCCTGATGCCGGTCAGCATGCAAAGGCGCTCTCCCATGACCCTGTTGCCAATCTGGTCGTGATTCTGGTTGAAAGCAATAAATTTTTCACCAGGTACCCCTGCCGACGAAGCCCCATACTTTCTTTTCCTGAAAGTCACATATTCTCCGCTGTGCACGAATCCGTCCCTGTACGCCTTGGCCAGCTGTTCGAGGGTTCCGAAATCACTGTACCTTTCTTTACCTTCGGGATGAAGAAGAATATACAATGCATGATGGTAATCGTCGAGCCACTGCGCATCGAAACCATAACCTCCGTTTTCAGGAGACTTCACCACCTTCGGGCTGTTAAGGTCCGATTCAGCAACCATCCGGAACTTTCTTCCCTGAAGTTCTTCAGCCTCTCTGATCTTATTATGCGCCAGTTCCCAGAAATGAACCGCTCCTGAATCATAAATCATGTGAATGGCATCTGTCCTCAGCCCGTCAATATGGTAATTTTCAAACCAGTGGACGGGGTTTTCCGAAAAATATTCCCTCACGCCATCGCTCCATTCGTCATCATAATTTATTGCGTCTCCCCATGGAACATGGTACCGCTTTGTGAAGTAAGGACCGAATTTTCCAAAATAATTCCCTTCTGGACCGATGTGGTTGTAAACGACATCGAGGAATACAGCGATGCCTTTTATATGAGCCGCATCAACAAGCGTCTTCAGTCCCACGGGTCCGCCATACGTGTTCTGCACCGAATATGGGAATACACCATCATATCCCCAGTTCCTCCCCCCGGGAAACTGTGAAACAGGCATCAGCTCAAGGGCATTTATCCCCACATCAACAAGCTCGTCGAGGAATGGGATTATGGCTTCGAAAGTGCCTTCTGGAGTGAAGGTCCCCACGTGCAGTTCATAAAAGACCAGCCCGCCAAAAGGCAAACCTTTCCATGACCCATCGTTCCATTTAAACCTGCCATGATCCACCACCTGCGATGCACCGTGTACACCCTCAGGCTGAAAATGAGATGCCGGATCAGGGTATCCGGCTTCCCCATCAGGGATATAGAAATATCTGCAGTTTTCCGGAAGTGATTCCAGCCTTGCGGAAAAATATCCGTCATCATCCTTTTTCATGGAAATCTTTTGGGATGAGGGGTTTACAATATGAAGTATCACCTGTTCTTTCTCAGGAGCCCATACGGTAAAACAGCAGCTTCCGTCGGGGTTGATATGTGTTCCTGCTTTCATTCCGCCGCGAGTCTTATAATGACGCCTTCATCCCCGCTGAGATTGATCTCGTCTTTAATGCTGTATCCTTCCATCTCCGGGTCTGTTGCGAGCTCTATTGTTCCATTTATACTGACCTTTGAAGACCTGTAATAACATGGACGATGACTGAGATTGAGCACAACCAGGAATCCGGGAGTATCTTTTGCTCTTCTGAAATAAGCTATTATCTGATTATCTGAATACA
>JBLNAO010000222.1:0-5570 GCA_050259395.1 Chloroflexota bacterium | reverse complement strand
TCATGATAGACTCTCTGCAGAATGAGAAGATTGAAAGATTCATGCTGCCCGACACGCTTGGAGTACTTAGTCCTGACCAGACTTTCGAATTTTGCAGCAAAATAGTCGAAAAATACCCGTCACTTCATTTCGACTTTCATCCTCACAATGATTATGATCTTGCCGTAGCTAATGTCTTTTCTGCCGTAAAAGCTGGGGTGACTGGCGTGCATACTACGATAAACGGCCTGGGCGAGAGAGCCGGGAATGCGCCTCTTTCCAGCGTGATAGGTGTCCTTCGCGATCAGCTCAGAGCTGAAACAGGCGTCAATGAATTTGAAATAACCAAGGCCAGCAAGATAGTTGAGACTTTCAGCGGCATAAGGATACCGGTGAACAAGCCTCTGATAGGTGAAAACGTATTCACCCAGACTTCCGGTGTGCATGCCGACGGCGACAGTAAAGACAACCTTTATTATAACAACCTTCTTCCCGAGCGTTTCGGGAGGAAAAGGAAATATGCACTCGGGAAGCAATCGGGCAAAGCCACCATCCGCAAGAATCTTGAGGAATTCGGACTGGCTCTTTCGCCCGAATCACTTGCAAGAGTGACACAGAAAGTCATCGAGCTTGGCGACAAAAAGGAGAATGTCACAACCGAAGATCTTCCTTTCATAATCGCTGATGTGCTCGGAAGCGAACAGATCAACTACCAGATCTTCATAAAAAACTATTCGCTCTCCCTATCCTACGGGCTCAAGCCATCAGCAAATATACAGGTTCAGATAGACGGGCAGCTATACCAGGAGACATCCTCGGGAGATGGCCAGTACGATGCCTTCATGAAAGCGCTCAGGCTCATCTATGACAAGCTCGGGAAAACACTGCCGTTGCTTATAGATTACCAGGTGTCAATCCCACCGGGAGGAAGAACAGACGCTTTCGTGGAGACCGTGATCACCTGGGAGTTTTGCGGAAAAGAATTCCGCACGAGGGGGCTTGATGCGGACCAGACAGAATCGGCAATAAAGGCTACCGAAAAGATGCTCAATATTGTCGAAGGCCTTTATGAAAAGGAAAAAAATTCCACCATTACCAAAGTTCAGAATCAAATAATATAAAACCAGAAAATGAGTAAATCTTACAACATCGCCGTGATAGCGGGAGACGGAACAGGACCCGAAGTTGTTCGGGAAGGGATAAAAGTTCTAAACGCAACCGCTTCAAAATACGGTTTCAAGCTGAATTACAAAGAGTTCGATTTCGGAGGTGAACGTTACCTCAGGACAGGCGAGGTTCTGCCTGAAAATGCAGTATCAGAGCTCAAAAAGTTTGATTCGATATTCCTCGGAGCAATCGGTCATCCCGATGTGAAACCTGGCATCCTGGAAAAAGGTATTCTTCTCAAACTAAGATTCGAGCTTGACCAGTATGTCAATCTTAGGCCGGTGAAACTTTACCCTGGGGTTCCCACTCCGCTGAAAGACAAGGGACCTGCCGACATCGACTATGTTGTGGTCAGGGAAAATTCAGGCGATGTTTATACCGGCACTGGCGGTATAATGATGAAAGGAACACCCGACGAAGTAGCCATTCAGAATATGATCTATTCGAGGATGCAGGTTGACCGCTGCCTCAGGTATGCATTCGATTATACAAGGAAAAGGAACAAGAAAAAAACCCTTGCCCTTTGCGGGAAAACCAACGTGCTTACATTCGTCTTCGACCTCTGGGAAAGAGCATTCCATGAAATTGGAGAAGCTGAATATCCCGATATTAAACGTGAGTATTACCATGTTGATGCCACCTGCATGTGGATGGTAAAAAACCCTGAATGGTTCGATGTGATTGTTACAACCAACCTTTTTGGGGATATAATTACCGACCTCGGTGCAATGACACAGGGCGGAATGGGTATTGCTGCCGGTGGAAACATCAATCCGAAAGGTGTGTCGATGTTCGAGCCGATAGGCGGTTCAGCTCCGAAATACACCGGCAAGAACATCATCAACCCCCTTGCAGCAATCAGTTGCGCAGGAATGATGCTCGAGCACCTTGGTGAGGAGAAAGCCGCAAAAGCAATCGAGAACGCTGTAATGGATGTAACCGGCAACAAGCTGAAGGACATGGGTGCGGGGAAAATGGGTTATTCCACCACCGAGGTTGGCGACCTGGTTGCAGAAAGAGTGTGAGTCAAGGAACGTTTAAAAAAGAACTGAATAATTTAACAATTTCATTTTTTTTGCTTTCTTTGCATTGAAATCTTTAAGTAATGTTTATTAAAACAACACATCATCATCATTTTCATGTATCCTCCGGGACGAGGTGAAAATGATATGTTGTAAATAATAGTATCATAAACCCGTCGGAGCAGATCAGGCGGGTTTTTTGTTTCCATCCCCTTCTGCACCGAAAACAAACAATAAAAAAATGAGCTGTCTTAAAATTGCGATACAGAAAAGCGGTCGCCTTAGCGAAAACTCCAAAATGCTACTCGAAGAATGCGGGATCAAGTTCTCTAACGGCGCGGGCGTGCTTAAAACAACCGCTCGGAACTTCCCCGTCGAGCTTCTTTTTCTCAGGGATGATGATATCCCCCAATATGTTGAGCAGCAGGTTGCCGACATCGGCATCCTGGGTGAAAACATGGTGTTCGAAAAGGAGAAGGATGTTACGATCATCGAGCAGCTTGGTTTTGCACACTGTCGCCTCAGCCTGGCAATTCCCCGGGAGGATACCTACCCCGGTGTGAAGTATTTTATGAACAAAAAGATTGCCACAAGCTATCCAAAGATACTCTCGGGATTTCTTAAGAAAAACAGCATAAAGGCAGAGATAGAGGAAATCAGCGGAAGCGTCGAAATCGCGCCAGGCATAGGACTTGCTGACGCTGTCTGCGATATTGTGAGCTCCGGAAGCACGCTGATGACCAATGGTTTGCACGAGGTCGAAACAATTCTTAAAAGCCAGGCAGTTATAATCGGCAATAAGAATCTTGACGACAATCAGAGTGCAATTCTAGAGAGGTTGCTCTTCAGGATAAGGGCAGTGAAAAATGCAAAGGAGAATAAATACATTCTGCTGAATGCCCCGGAATCGGCAATAGATAAGATATGCAGCATACTTCCGGGCATGAAGAGCCCGACTGTCCTTCCGCTCGCTGAAAAGGGCTGGTGCAGCCTCCACTCGGTTGTGAAGGAAGATGAGTTCTGGGATCGGATCGACCAGCTTAAAAAAGCAGGTGCAGAGGGAATCCTTGTCATACCTATCGAGAAAATGATACTCTGATGAATGAAATAATAAATCCCGCAAAAGATACCTGGGAAAGCCTGTGCGTGCGTCCCGAGATCGGAAAATCGTACCTCGGCAATGCTGTCCTCGACATACTTTATAAAGTTCGTACTGAGGGCGACAATGCTCTACGGCAATACGCCTTGAAATTCGACCTCTTCAGTCCTGATAATTTCAGGGTAAGCGATAAAGAGATTGCAGATTCTTCAGGTAAAGTGCCCGATGAACTGAAGAAGGCCATTGAACGTGCAAAGAATAATATCGAGAAATTCCATCTGTCACAGATGGTAGACGAACCTGCAGTTGTGACATCAAAAGGAGTAACCTGCCGGAGGAAAAACGTGCCAATAGAAAAGGTAGGATTGTATGTACCCGGAGGAAGCGCCCCTCTTTTCTCAACACTCCTGATGCTGGGAATTCCGGCTAAGCTGGCAGGATGCTCTCAGATTTCCGTCTGCACTCCTGCCGGTAAAGATGGCCTTGTTAATCCGCTCATATTATACACTGCAGGTGTGATCGGAATAACTGACATCTATAAAGCCGGAGGCGCGCAGGCAATTGCAGCGATGGCTTACGGCACTGAGAGCATTCCGAAAGTGTACAAGATATTCGGCCCGGGTAACCAGTATGTCACAAGGGCAAAGCAGCTCGTTCAGCAGGAAGGTATCGCTATCGACATGCCTGCAGGGCCAAGCGAGGTTCTTATCATTGCTGATAAGGAAGCTGATCCGGCGTTTGTGGCTGCAGACCTGATCTCGCAGGCAGAGCATGGCCCTGACAGCCAGGTTGTTCTCACAACTGACAGCACGGATCTTCTCGCAATGGTTCGGGAGGAAGTCGCAAGGCAGTCTTCAGTTTTATCCAGGAGTGAGATAATCGGCAAGGCTCTGGAGAACAGCAAGATGATTTTATTATCTTCTGTTGAAGAGTGCATGGAATTCAGTAATGAATATGCTCCGGAGCATTTAATTATTAATACAATCGATCCCGGCAAACTGGCCGAGAAAGTCAGAAATGCAGGATCGGTATTCCTCGGAAAGTACAGCTGCGAAAGCATGGGTGATTATGCCTCGGGTACTAACCATACCCTGCCGACAAACGGGTATGCCCGGACCTACAGCGGAGTATCGGCAGACAGCTTCTTTAAAAAGATCACCTTCCAGGAAGTCACCAGGGAAGGGCTGATGGATCTCGGGCCTTCCGTGGAAAAGATGGCGGGCGCAGAATTGCTGTCAGGACATAAAAATGCAGTAACTATAAGATTGAAGAGATGACAGACTTGAATGCGATTGTCAGGCAGAATGTCCTGAAACTTACACCATACTCGTGCGCAAGAGATGAATTCCAGGGCAGTGAAGGCATTTTCCTTGATGCCAACGAAAATCCTTATGGAACACTCAACAGGTACCCCGATCCTTACCAGAAAGAGCTGAAGAAGAAGATCGCGGAGGTGAAAGGGATTCCGGTTAAGAACATTTTCCTTGGAAACGGCAGTGATGAGGTTATCGATTTATGTTACCGCGTTTTCTGCAACCCGGGCATGGACAAAGCCATGATCTTCCCTCCAACTTACGGCATGTACGAGGTTTCAGCGGCAGTGAATGATGTTGATGTCGTCAGGATCCCGTTGACAAACGATTTCCAGATAAATGTTGATGCAGCTCAAAGGAATTTTGATGACAGGAAGCTGAAGCTTATATTTATCTGCTCTCCGAACAATCCAACCGGGAACGCCATGAAAAATTCCGATGTGGAATTAATAGTCAGCAGGTTCAGCGGAGTAGTCGTGATCGACGAAGCATATTCCGATTTCAGCGATAAACAATCATTTGCCGGACTGGTTGATAAGTATAACAATGTTATTGTCATGAAGACATTCAGCAAAGCTCTCGGCCTTGCAGCCGCCAGGGTTGGAATGGCTCTGACAACACCTGAAATCGTAAGCTTTTTCAACAAGATCAAGCCGCCGTACAATGTAAGTACAATCAACCAGAAGGCTGCTCTTGCCAGACTCGATCAGAGAGAGGAAACCATTTCGCTTGTTAAGGAGATTATTTCAGAGCGCGGAAGGCTTAAAGAGGAGATTGCGAAGTACGGATTCGTTGAGAAAGTATTTCCGTCAGATGCAAATTTCCTATTGATAAAGGTCAATAATGCAAATGACTTGTATCAATACCTTGTTTCATTGAACATAGTCGTCAGAAACAGGAACAGCGTAATTGAAAACTGTATAAGGATCACAGTTGGAAAGAAAAGTGAAAATGAGCAATTGATGAAAGCCTTGAAAAGTTACACAGAGG